>CABQJB010000083.1 GCA_902464195.1 uncultured Megasphaera sp. | reverse complement strand
ACTTTTAGATTTACTAAAATATTTTTTTCAGTTTATCTTTAGGAGGTACGGATATGAAGAAAGATATGAAATGGGCTATGAACCATCTGCCCAAATCAGATGATAAAAATTTGCCAATCATGTCCCTTGACGAAGTCGCCAAGGCCCGGGCATTCCACCAGAGTTTCCCACAATACAGCGAAACGCCGCTGACCCGGCTCACACAGATGGCCCGCTACTTGGGTGTCGGTTCGATTTTCGTCAAAGATGAATCGTACCGCTTCGGACTCAATGCCTTTAAAGTTCTGGGCGGTTCCTATTCCATGGCCAAGTACATCGCCAAAGAAACGCACCGCGACGTGTCGAACATGCCTTATGACGTCCTGACGTCAGACGAGCTCCGCCAGGAATTCGGCCAGGCTACGTTCTTCACGGCAACCGACGGCAACCACGGCCGCGGCGTCGCCTGGGCCGCCCAGAAGCTGGGCCAGAAGGCCGTCGTCCACATGCCGAAAGGCACGACCCAGACGCGGCTGGAAAACATCAAGAAACTCGGCGCCGACGTCGACATCCTCGACCTCAACTACGACGACTGCGTCCGCCAGGCCGCTAAAGAAGCCGCCGCTACGCCGCACGGCGTCATGGTCCAGGACACGGCCTGGGACGGCTATGAAGAAATCCCGTCGTGGATCATGCAGGGCTACGGCACGATGGCCATGGAAGCCGGCGAACAGTTGAAGGCCCAGGGCATCGAACGGCCGACGCACATCTTCGTCCAGGCCGGTGTCGGCTCCCTGGCCGGTGCCGTCGTCGGTTATTTCGCCAACCTCTATAAAGACAATCCGCCGAAATTCATCGTCGTCGAAGCATCGGCCGCAGCCTGCCTCTACAAAGGAGCCGCAGCCGGTGACGGCAAGCCCCGCATCGTCGGCGGCGACCTGGATACCATCAGGGCCGGCCTGGCCTGTGGCGAACCGAACACCATTTCCTGGGACATCCTCAAGAACCATGTGACGACCTTCATCGCAGCCGATGACCCCATCACGGTCCGCGGTATGCGTATGCTGGCAGCGCCCCTCAAAGGCGATGCGCCCATCGTATCCGGTGAATCCGGTGCCGTTCCCTTCGGCACCCTGGCTACGATCATGTTATCCGACGAATGTAAGGACCTGCGCGCTGAACTCGGCCTCGACGACCATTCCCAGGTCCTGGTCTTTTCGACAGAAGGCGACACGGACCCGGAACGCTATAAGAACATCGTCTGGCGCGGTTTAAATAAATAAAACATTATATAAGATATAGGAGTGATTTTCATGACAGTACCGTACGAAAAAATCAAAGAAGCTGCCAAAGGCTATGAACAGGATATGACCCGTTTCCTGCGGGACATCGTCAAATTCCCCGGTGAAAGCTGCGGCGAAAAGGAACACATCGACCGCATTGCCGAAGAAATGCGCAAACTCGATTTCGATAAAGTGGAAATCGACCCCATGGGCAACGTCCTGGGCTACATGGGCACCGGCAAGACCCTCATCGGCTTCGACGCCCACATCGACACCGTCGGCATCGGCAACAAGGCCAACTGGAATTTCGATCCCTACAAAGGCTTTGAATCGGAAACGGAAATCGGCGGCCGCGGCACATCGGACCAGCTCGGCGGCATCGTCTCTGCCGTCTACGGCGCCCGCATCATGAAGGACCTGGGCCTCTTGTCCGATAAGTACACCGTCCTGGTCACCGGCACGGTCCAGGAAGAAGACTGCGACGGCCTCTGCTGGCAGTATATCATCAACGAAGACAAGGTCCGCCCGGAATTCGTCGTCTCCACAGAACCGACGGACGGCGGCATCTACCGCGGCCAGCGCGGCCGTATGGAAATCCGCATCGACGTCCAGGGCGTTTCCTGCCACGGCAGTGCTCCCGAACGCGGAGACAACGCCATTTACAAGATGGCCGATATCCTCCAGGACGTGCGGGCCCTCAACGAAAACGACGCAGCCGACACGACGGAAATCAAAGGCCTGGTCAAGATGCTCGACAAGAAATACAATCCCGAATGGGAAGAAGCCAACTTCCTCGGCCGCGGTACGGTCACGTGCTCCCAGATTTTCTACACCTCGCCGAGCCGCTGTGCCGTCGCCGATTCCTGTGCCGTCTCCCTGGACCGCCGCATGACAGCCGGTGAAACGTGGCAGAGCTGCCTCGATGAAATCCGGGCCCTGCCGAGCGTCCAGAAATACGGCGACGATGTCAAAGTCAGCATGTACGAATACGCCCGCCCGAGCTACACCGGCCTGACCTATCCC
The DNA here is from genome assembly GCA_902464195.1 of uncultured Megasphaera sp. Classification (GTDB taxonomy): domain Bacteria; phylum Bacillota; class Negativicutes; order Veillonellales; family Megasphaeraceae; genus Megasphaera. The sequence goes on along the minus strand of CABQJB010000083.1, from coordinate 6,530 downwards.
ATCGAATGTTACTTCCCGACGTGGGTCATCCCGAAAGACCATAAAGTCACGAAAGCCCTGGAAGAAGCCTATACTTCTCTCTTCGGCGACAGCCGCATCGGCACTGCCGAAACGGAAACCATGCGCAAAGCCCGCCCCTTGACAGATAAATGGACCTTCTCGACCAATGGCGTTTCCATCATGGGCCGCAACGGCATCCCCGTCATCGGCTTTGGCCCCGGCGCAGAAGCCCAGGCCCATGCACCGAACGAAAAGACATGGAAACAGGACCTCGTCACCTGTGCCGCCGTCTACGCCGCTCTGCCTTCTGTATATACCGATAAATAATCAATTAAGCGCTAAAAGGAGACTCACTTATGAAAACCTTACAGGACTACATCGATAAATTAAAGGCCCTCAACTTCAAAGATATGTATGAAAATGATTTTTTCCTTACTTGGGACAAGACCGATGACGAACTGGAAGCCATCTGGGTCCTGGCCGACGCCCTCCGCTTCATGCGGGAACACAATATTTCCACAAAGATTTTTGAAAGCGGCTTAGGCATTTCCATCTTCCGCGACAATTCGACGCGGACCCGTTTCTCCTTTGCCTCGGCCTGCAACCTCTTAGGCCTGCAGGTCCAGGACCTGGACGAAAAGAAGAGCCAGATTGCCCACGGCGAAACGGTCAGGGAAACGGCCAACATGATTTCCTTCATGGCCGACGTCATCGGCATCCGCGACGACATGTACATCGGCAAGGGTCATGCCTACCAGAAAGAAGTCGTCGACTCCGTCACGCAGGGCTATAAAGACGGCATCCTCGAACAGAAACCGACGCTGGTCAATCTCCAGTGCGACATCGACCATCCGACCCAGTGTATGGCTGACGCGGCCCACATCATCCACGAAATGGGCGGCCTGGAAAACCTGAAAGGCAAAAAAATCGCCATGACCTGGGCTTACTCCCCGTCCTATGGCAAACCCCTCTCGGTCCCGCAGGGCGTCATCGGCCTCATGACCCGTTTGGGCATGGACGTCGTCCTGGCTCATCCCGAAGGCTATGAAGTCATGCCGGACGTCGTCGACGTCGCCAAAAAGAACGCTGAAAAATCGGGCGGTTCCTTCCGCATCACCCACGACATGGCCGATGCCTTCAAAGACGCCGACGTCGTCTATCCCAAGAGCTGGGCTCCCTTTGCAGCCATGGAAAAGCGTACCAACCTCTACGCGGCTGGCGACCAGGCCGGCATCGACGCCCTGGAACAGGAACTCTTAGCCCAGAACGCCCAGCACAAAGACTGGTGCTGTACAGAAGAATTGATGAAGACCACGAAAGACGGTAAAGCCATGTATCTCCACTGCCTGCCGGCCGACATCAACGGTGTCAGCTGTGAAGACGGCGAAGTCGAAGCTTCCGTATTCGACCGCTATCGCGATTCTCTCTATAAAGAAGCCAGCTACAAACCCTATGTCATCGCTGCCATGATTATGCTGGCTAAATGCCAGGACCCGGCTCAGACCTTGAAAGCCTTAGAAGAACGCGGCATCCTGCGCAAAATGAAATAACCTGACCGTCAAAGGTGCCGGTCCTCCGGACCGGTGCCTTTTTTATTTCCCTATCATGCGTTTTGCTCATTATCCGTAAAACTTTTACACACATAAAAGGAGAAGTATTATGACTGAGAAAAAGAAACGTATCGTCATCGCCCTCGGCGGCAACGCCCTGGGAAATACACTGCACGAACAGATGCTGGCCGTCAAGACGACAGCCAAAGCCATCGTCGACCTCATCCAGGAAGGCTGTGAAGTCATCGTCGCCCACGGCAACGGCCCCCAGGTCGGCATGATCAACCACGCCATGGCCGCCCTGAGCCGGGAAGACCCGAATCAGCCCAATACGCCGCTGTCAGTCTGTGTTGCCATGAGCCAGGCTTACATCGGCTATGACCTGCAGAATGCCCTGCGCGAAGAAATGTACAACCGCGACATCTTCGACATCCCCGTCGCTACCATGGTCACCCAGGTCCGCGTCGATCCGGAAGACCCGGCCTTCAAGGATCCGTCGAAGCCCATCGGCCATTTCATGACCAAGGAACAGGCGGAATACGCCGCCAAAGAATACGGCTATATCGTCAAGGAAGATGCCGGCCGGGGCTGGCGCCGCGTCGTCGCCTCGCCGCTGCCCCAGGAAATCATTGAAATCGGCGCCATCCAGACCCTCGTCGATTCCGGCCAGCTGGTCATCGCCTGCGGTGGCGGCGGCATCCCCGTCATGCGCCACGGCAACCACCTCAAAGGGGCCAGCGCCGTCATCGACAAGGACTTTGCCAGCGAACGTTTGGCGGAAGACCTCCATGCCGGCTATCTCATCATCCTGACAGCTGTAGAAAAGGTCGCCATCCACTTCGGCCAGGAAGACGAACAATGGCTGTCGGAAATGACCACCGACCAAGCCCGGCAATATATGGCTCAAAATGAATTCGCCCCCGGTTCGATGCTGCCCAAAGTCCAGGCTGCCGTCAAATTCGCTGAATCCCGCCCTGGCCGGACGGCCCTGATCACACTGCTCCAGAAAGCCAAAGAAGGCATCCTCGGAAAGACGGGGACCCGTATTTATCGCCCGTAAAGGAGGCGCATCATTGTGGAAAAACTGCCTATTTCAAACAGCCGGAGCGCCTCGCTCTTTTCCATGGATGGCATCCCTCATTTCTTTGAAGCCCTGCCCCTGGCCCTGCAGCACGTCGTCGCCATGATTGTCGGCTGCGTCACGCCGGCTATCATCGTCGCCGGGGCCGCCGGCCTGTCCCAGCCCGACCGGGTCCTGCTCATCCAGGCCTCCCTGATTGCCGCGGCTATCGGTACCTTCCTGCAGCTCTATCCTATCGGCCGCCGGACAGGGCTTCATTTCGGAGCCGGCCTGCCGGTCATCTTCGGCGTCAGCTTCGCCTATGTGCCAACCATGCAGTCCCTGGCCAGCGAATACGGTGTAGCCGCCATTTTAGGGGCCCAGATATTTGGCGGAAGCTGCGCCATCTTAGTCGGCCTGGCCATCCGCCGTATCCGCCATTTTTTTCCGCCTCTCGTAGCCGGGACCGTCGTCTTTACCATTGGCCTGTCGCTCTATCCCATTGCCATCAACTATATGGCCGGCGGCATCGGCAGTCCGACCTACGGCAGCTGGAAGAACTGGGTCGTCGCCTTGTTCACACTGGTCGTTGTGATATTTTTCACACATTTTGGTAAAGGCCTGCTGCGCCTGGCTTCCATTCTCGTCGGCATCCTGGCCGGTTATATCCTGGCCCTGGCCATGGGTATGGTTCAATTCGACAACGTCGCTAATGCCGGTTATCTCCAGGTCCCCCAAGTCCTGCACTTCGGCCTGGAGTTCGACATTCCCGCCTGTATCGCCATTTCCGTGCTCTTCATCATCAACTCCGTCCAAGCCATCGGCGACTTCTCGGCGACGACATCGGGCGCCATGAACAGGCCTCCAACATCGGATGAACTGCACGGCGCCCTTCTGGGACTGGGGGCGACGAATATCCTCGGCGCTTTCTTTGGCTTCCTGCCGACGTCGACCTTCGGCCAGAATGTCGGCATCGTCACGACGACGAAAGTCATCAACCGGGCTACCCTGGCTCTGGCGGCCATCATCATCCTCATCGCCGGTATCGTTCCTAAATTCTCCGGCCTCTTGACGACCATTCCCTATGCCGTCCTCGGCGGAGCTACCGTTTCTGTTTTCGCCTCCATCGCCATGACCGGTATCCGCCTGGCCCTGTCCGATGGAGCGACGCCGCGCAATATGTCCATCATCGGCCTAGCCGTCGCCATGGGTATGGGCCTGTCGGCTGCGCCTGAATCGCTCTATCTCTTCCCGGCCTGGGTAACGACGATTTTCGGCAAAGCCCCTGTCGTCATCGCTTCGATCATCGCCATCAGCCTGAACCTCATCCTGCCCAAACGCCATGGAACGCCTAGTGAGAATCCTTCGGCGCAAGAATCTGACTGATTCCCTGTTGCACGTAATGGATGAATTTCTTGACTGCCGGTGATGCTCCGTCCCGGCTGGGAATGGCAATGCCAATAGTAATCGTATGGGGTGGATCCATGGGAAGGATAGCCACGCGGCCTTGCCATTGTGCCGTCATGAGGCGATTATTCATACTGACGCCCAGGCCGGCTTCGACCATGCGATAGGTCGTATAGTTATCGATGGCCGTATATCGTGTTTCATAGGAAATATGTTCTTCCTTGAGGATTCGGACGACATCCGTATCCTGCTGGGGCAGTGGTTCAATAAAAGATTCATGACACAACTGCTTCAACGGGTAGACCTCGGCTTTTGCCAAGGGGTGATTTTCCGGAAGCCACATGACCATTTCATCTTCACATAAGGGAATCCAGTCCCCGGAAAAAGGGCGCCACGTCGTGATGCAGCAGTCGAAACGCCCTTCTTCCAATCCATCGTACATCACTTTATTGGCACACTCCTCGATGTGGACGTGGACTGCCGGATAGGCCTGCTGGAAAGCCTGTATGATCTGTGGCAGCCAGTTGGCGGCTACGCTGAAATAAGAGCCAATATAAATATCCCCGGCCGTCAATCCCCGGATCTGGGCGCTGTACTGCAACAAAGCATCTTCATCACGGATGAGGCGGCGCAGATAAGGGAGCACCGCCTGCCCTTCACGGGTCAGATAAATGCCCTGTGCCGTCCGCCCCAGCAGGGGAAAACCGATTTCTTTTTCCAGCGATGCAATGGACCGCATGACGCCAGACGGGGTATATCCCAATCGTTCGGCAGCTGAAGAAAAACTGCCCGCCTGGATGACTTGCAGCAAGAGCCTGCCTTTTTCCGTATTCATGTCTATCACCTTTGCTTTTTTATCAAAACTATATATATTATTTTGCTATTCTCTCCATACTGCTTTTATCGTATCATAAAAGCAAGAAAAAAGTAAGGAGGGACTTTTTCATGAAACAAAGAAATGCAGAAATACTGCTCATCATCGTCATCGCTTCGCGCAGCATTTCCTATCTCCTGTCAAAAATCGGACTGAACGGGATACCGCCTTTAGAATTACTGGCAATCCGCTTCGCCCTGACGACGCTTATCCTGCTGCTGCTCTTTCACCGCCGCCTCCCGCTGTTGACGCGCCAGCTATGGAAGGCCGCCGGCCTCTTAGGGACCTTCCTCTTCGCCTGCATGGCCTGTGAACTCATCAGCCTGACAACGATTCCCTCTTCGACAGCGGCCTTCCTGGAAAATACATCCGCCGTCTGGGTCCTGATCCTAATGGCCGTCATCAACCGCCATTGGCCGGGAAAGCAAGTCCTGACAGCTACAGGCCTGCTCCTCATCGGCATCGCCTGTCTTACCCTGCAAGGCGCCGTCTTCCATCTGGCACCGGGAGAAATCATCTGCCTGGCAGGTTCCGTCTTTTACGCCCTTTGGATTTGCCTGACCGCCCGCCTAGCCCGGCAGTACGACCCATTGCTGTTGGGAATCTTGCAAATGGGATTCCTCTCCGTATACAGCGCAGTAGGCATGGTCTTATTTGAAAGCCCGGCCGTTCCTGCCGATACGACGACGTGGGGTGCCATCCTGGCCCTGGTCTTCATCTGTTCCGTCTTTGGCTTCACCTTCCAACCCGTCGCCCAAAAGTATACCAGCGCCGAAAAAGCCGGCCTGTTTACAGCACTGAACCCGCTCATCGCCGCCGTCCTGGGCGTCATTTTCCTGGGCGAAACTTTTACACCCGTCCAATTAGCCGGAGCCATCTGTATCCTCCTGGGCATCATCATCGTCCAGCTTCCCGAAAAATATCGCTGCAAAACGCGTAGCTGTCAAAATGGATGACAGCCGCCTTGACAAAACACCTCCGCCCGGCCTATGCTGAATGCGGAGGTGTTTTGCTATGAAAAAAAATCGTCTTATCGCAGCCGGACTCTTAGGGCTACTGTGGCTTCCCGGCCTGGCACTGGCCCAGGAAGAGGACGTACAAAAAGCCAAGCCAGCAACGGCATGGCAGGACCTGTATTACAGTCGCCAAGAAAAAAAAGACCTCATCATCAGTTCTGATGACAAAGTCCCTCATTCTTTCTACGGCTTGCAGATTGGCGACAAAAAAAGCGACGCCCTGAAAAAGCTGCGTCCAGCCTTCAAATTCATGTATGAACTCAAGGCCATCGGCAACGAATACCTCCTGTCCGACATCGTCTACCCGGACTATTACCTGACCATCATGTTCGACGAACAGGACCGGGTATTCATGATAAGATATCAAGAAAACCAAAAATACGAATTGCAGTAGAACGGCGTTCAAAGAAAATGCCATTCGCAGGCCGCAGTTCGCAGTTAGCAGGCGGTCCGCCGGACCGTGATGGCCGATATTCATTTACATCGCCTGTATGCGATATCGTAGGGGACGCCCAAAGGGCGTCCCGTTGTGGGAATCCCGTAAAATGCTATACAGAGAAAACGCCATTCGCAGGTCGCAGGTCGCAAAACCATGCCTCATATACCTGTTATGTGTATCACCA
>CABQJB010000082.1 GCA_902464195.1 uncultured Megasphaera sp. | reverse complement strand
ATATGAATATATATAATCACATGCACTACGGAGGGATAGGCTTGATTAAGGAAAATCTTGAGGCAGTAAAAAAGAGAATTGCCGATGCAGCTGCCCGCGTCGGCAGAACTGACAAAATTACGCTTGTCGCAGTTACGAAGAATCATCCCGTAGAAATGATGGAAGAAGCCGCCAAATGCGGTGTTACCGACGTCGGTGAAAATCGGGTCCAGGAAGCACTTCAGAAGCTGGAAGCGTTCCCGGATAACCATTTGACCTGGCACTTAATCGGTCATTTGCAGACCAATAAGGCCAAGCATGCCGTCGAACACTTCGACCTCATCCACTCGATCGATTCCGAACACCTGCTCAAAGCTGTGGATAAGGAAGCCGGCAAGATCGGCAAGGTACAGGATATTCTCCTGCAGGTCAATGTGGCCCGCGAAGAAAGTAAATTCGGCATGGAAGTGGAAGACTTCCCGGCTATGTGCGAACTGGCCAAGGGCATGGAACACGTCCGCGTCCTGGGTCTCATGTGTATCGCCCCGAATTACGACAACGTAGAGGATGTACGGCCTGTATTCCGCATTGCCCACGCTTTGTATGAAGACATGAAGCCGAAGTTTCCGGAAGGTCAAATCCGTTACCTGTCTATGGGCATGACCCATGATTTTGAAATAGCAATCGAAGAAGGCGCCAATGTCGTCCGCGTAGGTACGGCGATCTTTGGGCCTCGTAATTACTAAGGAGGAGTATTCACCATGGGAGTAAAGAAAGTTTGGGATAAATTAGTTGGTACAGTAGGCGGCGTCAACGAAGACGACGAATTTGAAACGGACGAATACGAGGACGAAGAAGAAATGGAAGAAGAACGCACACCGCGCCGCACACCGGCCGTAGCTCCGCGCCGTTCCGGCGTCAATTATGCAGCACCCCAGGAAAAACCGCTGCGCATGGTCATCGTCGAACCGGAAACCTTTGACGATTCCCAGAGCATCGCCGATTATATCCGCGACCGCAAGCCCGTCGTAATCAACTTTGAATCGACGCCGGACGATATTGCCAAACGCGTCGTCGATTTCGTCAGCGGTGCCACGTATGCCCTGGATGGCAACATCCAGAAGGTCGGCAAGGAAATCTTCCTCTGCGTACCGAGCAACGTCACCGTCGATCACGGCAAACGCGACGACTACGGTGATTTCAATACGCCGCCTCTGGCCTGGAACAGCAACAACAACAATAATAACAACGGCAGCAACACGCCGCAGCACTAGTAATTGAGGGATCAGTTTGAAGAACAGAGATCGGATCATCCGATATTATCAGGGAACCGATAATGGCGAGCTCGCCGCCCGCCTTATCGACTTGGCGGACAGCACGGCCAAGGGCCGTCCCTATGCTGTCAGCGAGTTCGTATCTCCCGGTGCCGTCCAGATCGGCGAGACCATCCAGGCCCACGTGCCGTCCCTGGTCCTCAAGACCTTTGGCGGCTATGAAGGTGCGGAACGGGTCAAGCTGGCTTTCGTCAGCGCCGATTACGACGGGCCTGTCGATTTCGGCATCACCGCCTGCCGTCTGTCCTGGGATGACCGCTACCGGCTCCTGGGGCACCGCGACGTCCTGGGCTCGCTCATGAGCCTCGGCGTCGGCCGCGAACGCTTCGGCGACATCATCATGCAGGATGCCGGTGCCGTCCTCTTGGCCGATACGAAACTCGTCCCGTATTTACAGCAGAATTTCACTAAAATTGCCATGGTATCCATTGCCATCGAAGAGATGCCCTTGTCGGACATTGCGCCGCGCCAGGAAAAGGTCAAGGAAATCAAGACGACCGTCGCATCGCTCCGCCTCGATGCCATTGCATCTTCGGGCTTTGGCATTTCCCGTACCAAAGCGGCCGAAGCCATCAAGGGCGACCGGGTCCAGGTCAACTGGCAGCCTGCCAAGGGACCGAGCCAGGACGTCAGTCAGGGCGATGTCATTTCGCTGCGCGGCAAGGGCCGGATGGAACTGGCCGAGATTACGGGTACGTCCAGGAAGGGCCGTATCGGCGTCTTGCTGAAGCGGTATATGTAATTCCCTTTCACACGGAGGAAATACCATGCTTACACCAATGGATATTCACAACAAAGAATTTAAACGCGGTTTCCGCGGTTACAGCGAAGAAGACGTCGACGCTTTCATGAACAACATTGCCGGCGACTATGAAAAGGTATACCGGGAATACTGCGAATTGAAGGAACGCTGCGACAGCCTGCAGGACAAGCTGACGCAGTATGAAAAGATGGAAGCTACCATGAACAGTACGCTCATGCTGGCCCAGCAGACGGCAGAAAACGTCAAGGTCTCGGCCCGCAAGGAAGCTGACCTTATCCTGCAGGAAGCGGAAAGCAAGAAGAAGCAGATGCTCGACGAAACGATGATGAATCTGCAGCAGTCCCAGCAGGAATGGGAAAAGCTCAAGGCCCAGACCGGGGCATACCGTGCCAAGTGCCGTGCCATCCTGACCAGCCAGCTCAAGCTGCTCGACGATATGGCCCTCGATGGCGAAGATGCGGCTCCTGTCGCTGCCGATAAATCGGTCGCCGTCAAACCGGCAGCCCCGGCTGTCACCGTTTCGGCCGAAGCCGCGCAGAAAGCCGTACCCGACCATGGCAGCCACGATGACAGTGATACCAAAAAGGACGCTAAAAAAGCCCAATAATACGTATTTTATGGATATGCTCTCTTTCAGGTATGACGCACGTTAGACCCGGCAGGGAGTATATTTGTTTATAGAGGGGGACAACGATGAAACGATTTTTTCTTTTGCTGGCAGCCTGGTGCTGCCTGGGGGTCAGCGCGGCCCTGGCCTATAATCCCTATGCGCCGAACCAGTTCGACGCCGTAGACCGCAATACCTGGGAATATAAGGCCGTCTACGACCTGTCCAAGGCCGGCCTGACGGGAGTGCCGATGACGCGCTTTGCGCCGTCGTACAACCTGACACGCTATGAAGTGACGGAAATGATTGCCGCTGCCATGAAGAACCGCAGTAAAGCTACGGCAGACCAGCAGCGGGAAATCGATAAACTGGCCCAGAGCTATGCCGATGACCTGCAGTACGTCGGCGACGCGCCGAAGGAAGCCGAACCATCCAGCCAGGGCGTCGTCTTTGACTGGAAGGGGGACAAGGCCTGATGAAGCCGGTAAAGATGATTACCATCGACCTCGACGGGACGCTCCTGCGCAGCGACGGCAGCGTGTCGGACCGGACGGTCCGAACCTTGCAGGCAGCCCGCGATAAGGGCGTCGTCGTCGCCATCGCCACGGGGCGTATGTACCAGACGGCCCGGCCTTACGGCGACCGCCTGAACCTCGGCGACAGCCCGCTGCTGCTCTTTGCCGGCGGCCTCATCGAGATGCTGGAATCGAAGAAAATCCTCTTCCAGCAGGCCATTCCCAAGCAGACGGCACAGGAACTGGTCGACCTGGCCCGGGAACGGGGCTGGCAGATGCAGACTTATATCGACGACGTCCTGCGTACGGCCAAGGATGATAAATGGATCCGCGGCTATGAAGAAATCACGCACAGTAAGGCCTGCATCTGTGGCGACGAATTCTATCACGTCCAGGGCGACTGCAACAAGCTCCTCAGCCGGGGCGAGCACGACGACCTGGTGGCCCGCAAGGCCCTCATCGAGGAACGCTTTCCCGGTCAGTTCAATATCCTCTTTTCCATGCCGACGTTCCTGGAAATCATGCCCAGCGGCGTCGACAAGGGCAAGGGCATCCGCCGCCTGGGTGAGCTCTACGGCATCACGGCCGATGAGATCATGGCCCTCGGCGATTCCCAGAACGACTTGGATATGCTGAAAGCTGCCGGTTTCCCCATAGCCATGGCCAACGCCGCTGACGAAGTGAAGGCCGTCGCGTCTTACGTCACGGCGTCCAATAATGACGACGGTGTCGCCGCAGCGGTTGAGAAATTTGTATTGTAACATTGTCTATAGAGGAGGTTCTTATGGACCATTTTCATTTGATCATTGTCACCGGCATGTCCGGTGCCGGTAAGAGCCATGCCGTCCAGGTATTGGAGGACATCGGCTATTTCTGCATCGACAATATCCCGCCGGTCCTGATTCCCAAGTTCGCGGAATTGTGCATCAAAGGCGGCGAACGGGTCCGCCACGTGGCCCTCATCGCTGATATCCGGGGCGGTGAATTCTTCGATGCCATGAGCCAGTGCCTGAAAGATCTCAAGGCCGAAGGCATTTCTTACGAAATCGTCTTCATCGAGGCTTCGGACCAGGCTCTGGTACGGCGCTACAAGGAAACGCGCCGCGTCCATCCTCTGGCCCCGCATGGCCGCATCAGCCAGGGCATCGCCGAAGAACGCAAGCGCCTGGCCTCGTTGCGCCGGAAAGCTGATTTCATCATCGACACGTCGAATCTCAAGCCGAAACAGCTCAAGGAAATCCTGGTCAAGCGCTATGCCATCACGGACAGCAAGAAGAGCATGACCGTCACTGTCGTGTCTTTCGGCTTCAAGCACGGCATGCCCATCGACGCGGACATCGTCGAAGATGTGCGTTTTCTGCCCAACCCGTACTATGTCGATGAATACCGCCATAAGTCGGGCCGTGTACCCTGCGTGCGCGACTATGTCGAAAGTTTCCCCATTACCCAGACGTATAAGGAAAAGTGGTTCGATATGATCGACTTCCTCCTGCCCAACTATGAACGGGAAGGCAAGAGCCAGCTGGTCATCGCCGTCGGCTGTACGGGCGGGATGCACCGCAGTGTCTGTATGGCCGAAGCCATGTATAAACACCTCAGGGATAACGGCGTCGACGTGTCCATCGAACACCGGGATATCCAGAAGAACGACGTTGAAGAAGATGCGCCGGGGTATGAAGGCGAAGCGTAGGAGGTGCTGTCATGCGTTTTATGAAATGGCTGCATCCGGGGTTGCGCATCAAGCGATGGCTCTTTCTCTTCGGCCTGGGCATGATGTGTTCCAGCTTCGGCATTATCCTGACCTTTAACTACCAATGGCTGGGGGCGCTGGAAGAGTGGGCTTTCCGCCTGCTCTATGAAGTGACGGGCCATTATAACTATACGATCCTGGCCAGTATGGGCATCCTGGTCATCCTCCTGGGGCTGGTCATCATGGCCTGGGCGACGCGGCGCCTGATCCGCACGATGATTGGCGTCGTCATGCCCGGCGAATCGGAGAACCTCAGCGACCTGATTTTCTCTAATCTCCAGCTGTCCAAAGGGCCGAAAGTCGTCGTCATCGGCGGCGGCACGGGCCTGTCGGTCATGCTGCGCGGCCTCAAGGCCAAGACCTATAACCTGACGGCCGTCGTCACCGTCGCCGACGATGGCGGTTCGACAGGCCGCATCCGCCAGGACCTGGATATCATCGCGCCTGGGGACCTGCGCAACTGCCTGGTCGCCCTGGCCGATAAGGAAGGGCTCATGGAAAAGCTCTTCGCCCACCGCTTCGGCGGGTCCGGCAACCTGACGGGCCACAGCTTCGGCAACTTGTTCATCGCCGCCCTCATCGAAGTCCTGGGCGACGTCGAAGAAGCTATGGACGCGACCAGTAAGGTCCTGCGCGTCCGCGGCAAGGTCATCCCGTCATCGGCGGAAAAGCTCCGCCTTAATGCCGAAATGACCGACGGCCGCATCGTCGAAGGGGAATCGCAGATTCCCCATGCCCATGGTAAGATCAAACGCGTCTTTACGACGCCGGAACACCCCAAGGCCATCCAGTCGGCCGTCGACGCCATCAAGGACGCCGACGCCATCGTCCTCGGTCCGGGCAGCCTCTATACGAGCATCATGCCCAATCTCTGCGTGCCTGATATCGTCCAGGCCGTCCGCACCAGCAAGGCGCCGAAGATTTATATCTGCAACGTCATGACCCAGCCCGGGGAAACGGATGATTACACCGTATCCGACCACATCCGGGCCATCAACCGCCAGGCCGGCGGCAAGGTCATCGACTTCGTCATCGCCAACAACGGCGACGTCGATCCGGCTGTCCTCCAGCGCTATGTCGCCCATGGATCCCATCCGGTCATGATTGACAAGAAGGAAGTCAGTCAGACCGGGGCGACGCTCATCCTGTCGGATTTGATCAACAAGGAAAACAGTGCCACTCACGATACGAAGAAGCTGGCCAACGTCCTCTTTGACTTGATCAACGCCTTGCGGACCGATTTGTCGCCGGAGCTCTTGCATTACTATTTGAAACGTTACACATTCAGCCATCGTTAGGAGGCGGCGTCCCATTGTCATTTGCAGAAGAAGTGAAGAATGAAATCGCCCACTGCAAGCCCGAAAATGCCGCCTGCCGTTTTGCCGAACTGGCAGCGCTGCTCTGCATGGGCGGTTCCCTCATCCTCGGTTCGCGCGGGACCATCGGCATCGAATTCAGCACGTCCAATAATGCCGTCGCCCGCAAGGCCCTGAAAATGTGGATGGAATCGTTTCCGGTCCGGCCCGAAGTCCGGGTCCGCCAGGGCTTGCGCCTGCGCAAGAAGAATTACTATATCCTGCGCGTATCGCCGTCGCCGGAGAGCACGGCCATCCTGCGGGATTTGTCACTGTTCCCGACGGACACGGAGTTTTCGGCCATCGATCTCAAGAAGACCGACTGCCAGCGGGCCTTCCTGCGGGGCGCCTTCATGGGTGGCGGGTCCGTCAATCAGCCCAAGGGCGATTATCACCTGGAACTGGTGACGGGCAATGCGGCCTTTGCCGAAAAATTGTTGAAGATCATGCGCCGCTTCCGCCTGCCGGCCAAGACGACGGACCGCAAGGGCGATTATTTAGTCTACATCAAAGAAGGCAATGGCGTATCCCAATTCCTGCAGTACATCGGCGCAGCCCAGGCGTATCTCAAGTTTGAAAGCGTCCGCGTCGTCAAGGGGATGCGCAACAACGTCAACCGCGTCGTCAACTGCGAAACGGCCAACCTCCAGAAGACCGTCGACGCTGCCGTGCGCCAGCGCCGGGCCATCACCTGTATTCAGGAATCGGGCCTGTACCAGCGCATGTCGCCGAAGCTGCGTGAAGCGGCGGAACTGCGCATGGCCAACCCCGAGGCTTCCATGAGTGAACTGGCGGCCCAGTCGGGATTGACCAAGTCGGGATTGTCCCATCGTTTTAAAAAAATCGCTGATATAGCGAAACAGATAGAAGGTCAACGAGAAGATGAAATTTAAGAAACTATGTACCTATATAGCCGGCCTGCTGACGGCCTGTCTGCCCCTGGCCGGCGTCCTGGCAGCGGATCTGCCCGCTGTCGACGACCCGGACGTCATGGACCGCGTCGTCGCCCAGCGTATGCTTCCTATTTCCATGACAGCTCCTGTCGATACGGGGACACTGCTCCTCTCTGATAGCCCGGAATACGCCGATGGTGACGGGATCCTCTATGGGGATACGGTCAGCGGCGACGTGCGCCTCTATTTCTATCATGTCAACCAGCACCGATATAACCGGAAAATCGTAGCCATGCTCTACAATCCGCATCCCTATCCGCTGGAAGCAGTCCTCCAGGGCTATCAGTATACGCGGCCCAGTACGGATTACTATCAGGTCGGCAAGGAATTGTCGACCATGTATTATGAAGGCAACATGACGGTCAATAAGATTACCGTCCCGGCTCATGACTATGCCATCGTCGGCCAGCGCCTCAATGAGACCGTCGTCCGGCCGGACCAGCTCTTTTCGGGCATCGTCAACGTCAGCCTGCCGGAACCGATGATTCTGTCGTCCATGATCCTGCCGCCCCAGGAAGACCCGGTCGCCTTCATCCGCAAGCAGCAGTATCTGGCCAGTGACTCTGTCCAGCTGCGCGGCACTTTCCACGGCAAGGACCGTTACCTGAGCACGCTCATTCCGTATTCGACGGACAGCGGCATCGGCTATATCCTCCTGGCTGACGGCGTCTGGGACCGCTTCCTCCAGGGCCGTGACGTCATGGACAACCGGGCCTCGGAAGATACGGGCAACTACGGCGTCGATTACACCATCCACCTGCGCACGACGGGGACGGGGAACATCCACCTGTACTTCAATCCCCAGGGCGGCGAATACGCCGGTGTAACGGAACTCATTTACAGCGATCCTCAGCGGGGCGAAGACAAGAAAATCGTTGAACTGCCGCGTCATCGCCACTCCATGGGCCTCAATGACCCGTATGCCATGGAATACGTCGATACCTTCCCGGCCGGGACGGATATGACCATCCATATCATGCCGCCGGGAGCAGCCAACCTGCCGGTCCGCTTCCTCGTCGTCCCGGACAATAAGCTCCAGCCCATCCGCGAAGCCGTCCAGGCCGACAGGACTGCCAAAGAACGCCAGGCCGCAGCCGCTGCCGAAGCAGCCAAACGTAAAGCCGCCTATAAAGACCAGACCATCCAGCCCGAAACGGAACTCCAGTCCGACAACCAGGGCGAATTCACGTCCTTAAAAGACCGCCTGGCCAAACTCCAGCAGAAGGATAAAAAATAGTGATTCGTGGCTAGTGGCTAGTGGCTCGCAAAGCCTCCCCTCATAGGGGAGGTGGCCCAACGGGCCGGAGAGGTTCTTTTGCTTTATAGTTTGTAGTGCGGAGTTTGTAGTTTGTAGCAGGAATCTCGTGATTTTATTGTAGGGGCTCGCACGTGGCGAGCCCGTCTGGAATATGTGGAATTTTCCAGCCCGGGGAGCGCGTCGCCGAATACCCGGCGGGGCCCACGTGGCGACCCCTACAGTGCAAAAAAAGGGGCTGTCGCACGAAGGTTTTTGCCATCATGCGAGGCCCCGTTTACTTTATAGTTTGTAGCACAGAGTTTGT
>CABQJB010000081.1 GCA_902464195.1 uncultured Megasphaera sp. | reverse complement strand
GTACGGGCCGCCAGCCTTACGGTTTCATCCTTCACGATGGCAAATATCTCCTCGGCCAGGATGCGTCTGATGAGGAAGAAAATGAATTCGTCGGCTTCACCAAGGACGGCAACCTCATCGTCGGCAACTACTCCAAGGCCGAACTGAAAGAAAAGGACGTCGTCGAAGGCATTTCCTTCGGGCCGGCCCTCATCGTCAACGGTGAAAAGATGATCACCCACGGCGACGGCGGCTGGGGCGTCGGTCCCCGCACGGCCATCGGCCAGCGCAAGGACGGCACGGTCCTCTTCCTGGTCATCGACGGCCGCCAGCCTGGCTATTCTGTCGGGGCGACACTTCGCGACATCCAGAACATCATGTATGAAGAAGGCGCTGTCATCGCGGCCAACCTGGATGGCGGGTCGAGCTCGACGCTGTACTATAATGGCAAAGTCATCAACAAACCGGCGGACCTCTTAGGTGAACGCATGATTCCGACGGCGTTCGTCGTCAAGTAGGAGGCAGGCTATGAAATTACGAAAGTTCATTGCAGTCTTTCTGGCCGGCATCGCCGTCCAGGCTGCTGTTTATCTCTATTTGGACCAGGTCTTGTTCGCGCCGACGTCGGATTTCCAGATCGGCGGCACGAACCAGCAGGAAGCCATGGGCGAAGGGACGGAACCGAACGGCCGCAGCTTCTATTCCTATGACAAGCGCTTCATGGCAACCATCGTCGACGACAGGGTCACTATTTACGAAGCCGGCAAGAAGAACGATCCCCAGCGCATCAATCTCCACGGCCGCAAGGTCTCCTTCTTTGAATGGCTGCCTGACCGCAACCTGGCTATCTTCGCCACTTATGGCCGCGACAAGAAGACCGGCAAGTACGGCGTCTACATCGCCCAGTACAACCCGATTTATCCGGACCGCGAACTCGATACGCCTATCGAAGATGCCCCGGTCGACAGCAAGATCACCGATGTCGCCTATTCGACGGCGACCAATGTCGTCTACATGAAGCTCCAGGTCGGCGACAATAAATACCGCATCTACCGGACCGATGCCAACTACGACACGCGCCGCATCCACGTCCAGGCAGAAAACATCGGCCGCATCGCCGTCTTCTACGATTCAGATACGTTCTTCTACGACAACCTGCGGACCGGCGTCGTTTACATGTTCGATGGGGCATCCAGCAGCTGGCGTGAAATCTCGCCGAGCGGCAATTTCCGTCTCATCGGCATCGACGGCCAGGAAATCTACATCGCCGAAATGAACCACGACGACAAGGTCGTAGCCGCCTACCGCGGCCGCCTGCGGGTCGGCTTCAAGAAGATAGCGACGTACAAGACGCCGGAAGACTTCAATAAGATTACCCTTAACAGTATGCACGAAGCATCGGAAAAATCCGATAAAATGGAAAAGAAGTAGGTGATTGTCATGGCAAAACATAAGATTCCCAAGAATCGCTCTATCGAAGACATGTTCCAGGGCGTCGAAGAAGAATCGACCTTTGAAACGACGGGCTGGGAAGATGACGAAGTGAGCGTCCGCCGGCCGCAGGCCAAAAAGACGGCCAAGAAGCAGAACGCCTCGGACTTCCGCCGCCAGTTCTTCACGGACGACCTCCAGGAAAAAGTCGGCTCTATCCTCCTCGATATCAAGATGGCTTACTTCAAGGACGGCGTCGGCGACATCTCTCTGGAAGTCGTCAAGGACGGCCGCAACGTCGTCATCAAGACGGCACCGAAGACGAGCAAGAAACTGAGAAAATGAAACAGGCAGACCTGGAAAAGCTTTTCCACTGCGGTCCCGTCGAGGCGTCCTATGAGAATTCGAAATGGTTTTCCGGTTTCATGAAGGTCCTCTTTCTCCTGGTGGCTATCTATTTCTTCTGGCTCATGACGGGGGAAGCGCACCTGGTCGAACACCTTGACAACTGGGCCGTCCTGGCCTTCTGCCTGTGGCGCATCCACCGCCAGGACGACGTCATGTGCTACGTCACCCGGAAGGGCCTCATCGTCCGCCGCCAGTTCCGGTCGCTCCATGAATTCTACGACGACCAGTTCCATGAGGAACGGAGCCTCATCTTCCTCCCGTATAAGGACATCTTCGTCATCAGTGACAACTGGCAGGAAATCCAGCTGGGCGAAGCCGAAGAAGGGGGCCTGGCCGTCCTGCCCGTGCACCTGCAGTTCCTCTCGAAGCGCAACAAACAGCGCATTATCGACCGTATCAAGCAGGCTCATGAAAAGGACGACGACGAAAGCGCCCACTGACAGCAGTCTGTCCTATGTATGGTATGCATGAATCGGCATGGAGACATGCCGATTTTTTATACCCAAAAGCCTTTATCTTTTTAACGAAATAAAGTAAAATAAGGCTTGTACACAACGGTACGCCTAGATGATCTCAAGGGGAGCGCGATAATCATGGAATGGAAAAAATACGCAGCTGCCGGTATGGCGGCAATTCTGACAGCAACCTTCGTCGCCGGCTGCGGCGGAGACAAACAGGCCGACAAAGGGGCGACGGCTCAAAAGGGGAAAATTGTCATCGGCCTCGATGACAACTTCCCGCCTTTCGGATTCCATGATGAAAGCGGCGAACTCGTCGGTTTCGACATCGACATGGCCAAGGAAGCCAGCAAGCGCCTGGGCATGGAAGTCGAATTCAAGCCCATCGACTGGGACAGCAAGGAAACGGAACTGAAGAGCAAGAAAATCGATGCCATCTGGAACGGCCTGTCCATCACGCCGGAACGGGAACAGAACATCCTCTTCTCCCGGCCCTATGAAAACGGCCCGCAGATTCTGTTAGTCAAGAACGACTCGCCCATTCAGGGCAAGGCCGACCTGGCCGGCAAAATCGTCGGCACCCAGCAAGGCAGCACCGGCCTGGAAGCCATCGAAGCCGAACCGGAACTGCGCGATTCCTTTAAGGAACTGAAACAGTATTCGGACAACGTCACGTCCTTCATGGATTTGGAAGTCGGCCGCATCGATGCCGTCGTCGTCGCCCAGACGACAGCGGCGTACTTCATCAAGAAGAACAACGCGCCGTTCCGCATCATCGACGTCGGCTATCCGGACATCCCCAGCGGTGTCGGCATGCGCAAGGATGATACGGAACTGAAGGCGAAGATCGACAAGGTCCTGGAAGACATGCACAACGACGGCACATCGAAGAAGATTTCTGAAAAATGGTTTGGCATCGACGTTACGATGTAAGGAGGAATTCACATGAATTGGAAAAAAGCACTGGCTGCAGGCACACTGGCCGTAGCAGCCGTTACCATGGTCGCCGGCTGCGGCGGCAATGCGAATAAACAAGCAGAACAGAAACTGCCCGATAAGATCGTCATCGGACTGGACGACAACTTCCCGCCCATGGGCTTCCGCGATGACAGTGGTCAGCTCGTCGGCTTCGACATCGACCTGGCACAGGAAGCGTCCAAGCGCCTGGGCATCCCCGTCGAATTCAAGCCTATCGACTGGGACAGCAAGGAAGCGGCCCTCAAGAGCAAACAGGTCGACATGCTCTGGAACGGCCTGACCATCACTGATGAACGGTCTCAGCAGATTGCCTTTTCCAAGCCCTATATGAACAACGCCCAGCTCCTCGTCGTCCGCGCCGATTCGCCCATCAATGACCGGGCCGGCCTGGCAGGGAAAGTCATCGGCACCCAGGAAGGGAGCAGCTCCATCGACGCTCTGGAAAAGAACGCCGAATTCAAGGATTCCCTGGCAGAAGTCAAGAAATACGGTGACTTCGTCAACGCCTTCATGGACCTGGAAATCGGCCGTACTGACGGCATCCTCGTCGACAGCGTCGTCGGCCGCTACTACATGGCCAAGAAACCGGGCAAGTTCAAAGTCATCGACGACAAGATGGGCGACGAAAAATTCGGCGTCGGCATGCGCAAGGAAGATACGCTTTTGCAGGATAAGCTCAACGACGTCTTGAAACAAATGAGTGAAGATGGTACAATGACTAAGTTGTCCCAGAAGTGGTTTAACGAAGATATTACCATTAAAGTACAGTAAGCGGGGATTCGCAGTTCGCAGTTCGCAACGGTCCGATGGACCGTATGTAGGGGCCGCCCAAAAGGGCGGCCCGCCTTGCGTATATACGTGAATCCTATGCTGTATATGTGTCAATCCGCCCACCGTAGGGGCTCGCACGTGGCGAGCCCGCTACAGGGTATGTGGGGTGTCCCACTTCTGTATATGTGTCAATTCCAAAAAAGGAGCCAACATGGATTATTTATTTCACATCGTGCCTGCCGTTGCCGTAGGCCTTCAGATTACCCTGAAAATTTTCATCATCACCATCGTCCTGAGCCTGCCTTTGGGCATCCTCATGGCTATCGGCCGTATTTCCAAGATCGCCATCCTGCGCAAGGCCATGTACGCCTATATCTACGTCATGCGCGGTACGCCGCTCATGCTGCAGATCCTCTTCATTTACTACGGCCTGCCTTTCATCATCGACGGCCTGAAACTGCCGGCCTTCCCGGCGGCCATCATCGCCTTCGTCCTCAACTATGCCGCATACTTTGCTGAAATCTTCCGCGGCGGCATCCAGTCCATCGACCGCGGCCAGTATGAAGGGGCGAAAGTCCTGGGCATGACCTACGTCCAGACCATGCGCCGCATCATCCTGCCCCAGGTCATCAAGCGCGTCCTGCCGCCGGTCTCGAACGAAACGATCAACCTCCTCAAGGATACGTCCCTGGTCTACATCCTGGCCATGAACGACATCCTGCGCATTACGCGCTCCATCGTACAGCGCGACTTCGACACGACGGCCTTCCTGGTCGCTGCCGTCTTCTACCTGTTCTTTACCTTTATCCTGACCAAGGTCTTTGGTTATCTGGAAAAACGCTATGCCGTTTACGATGAATAAGGAGGATTATCATGAGTTTTATTGAAATGGACCATATCCGCAAGAGCTTCGGCAGCCTCGAAGTCCTGAAAGACGTCACCCTCCACGTTGAAACGGGGGAAGTCATTTCCATCATCGGCCCGTCGGGCAGCGGCAAGAGTACCTTCCTGCGCTGTCTCTGCCAGCTGGAGACGATCAACAGCGGCTCCATCGTCGTCGACGGCCAGACCATGGTCAGCACGCCTGAAGGGAGCAGCCGCGCCGTCTACGCTCCGGCAGCCGACGTCCGGGCCATCTGCCGCCGCATGGGCATGTGCTTCCAGCACTTCAACCTCTTCCCGCACATGACCGTCCTGGACAATATCCTGGAAGCGCCGCGCATCGTCAAGAAGATGAAGACCGAAGAAATCATGCCCAAAGCCGAAGAACTCCTGAAAAAAGTCGGCCTCTGGGATAAACGCGATGCCTATCCGTCGCGCCTCTCCGGCGGCCAGCAGCAGCGTGTGGCCATCGCCCGCGCCCTGGCCATGGACCCGGACATCATGCTCTTCGACGAACCGACGAGCGCCCTGGACCCGGAACTGACCGGCGAAGTCCTGCGGACCATCAAACAGCTCGCCGACGAACACATGACCATGATCATCGTTACCCACGAAATGGCCTTCGCCAAAGAAGTCGCCGACCGGGTCATCTTCATGGCCGACGGTATCATCCAGGAACAAGGCAAACCGGAAGACGTCTTCGAACACCCGCAGAACGAACGGACCCAGAACTTCCTCAAATCCATGCTCCATTTTTGATGGCAAAATCGCAATTCGCAGGCCGCAAGGCTCCCCTCATAGGGGAGCTGGCCGCCAAAGGCGGTCTGAGAGGTTGCCCATGGACCGCTTGCGGGAATCCCGTGAGCCGTATTGTAGGGGCGCCCACGCGGGGCGCCCGTCGGTATATGAAGGAATCCCGTTATCAACCATTTACGTGAGCGGGCTCGCCACGTGCGAGCCCCTACAGCAAAAGGACTTGTCGTCATGCGACAAGTCCTTTTTCCGCATCGGGCCCTTCGCCGTCCAGGAGGTAGCCCGTGCGCCCCGTTTTGTGCTATAATGATTTCATACGCGAATATGACATTATTCTATCGAAAGGTAGGGAACTTACATGACCCAATTAAAATTACGTTCTGGATTCACTTTTGACGTAACCAACCTTTATGGTCCCAAGGCCGTCACTGAAGAAGAAGTCAAGGCTTTTGAACCCGTTTATACCAAGGCTCACGAAGCCGTTATGAATATGCGCAAGACCGGCATCATGCCGGGCCATCTCTCGAAAGACGGCGAACCGGAAGAAGTCCTCTTCCCGCAGCTGCCGTACATCGAAGACGGCAACATCAACAGCCCGGAACGCATCTTTGCCCTGGAAGAACTGGCACGGACGACGCGCAATCGTGTAGACGCCGTCGTATTCCTCGGCATCGGCGGTTCCTATCTCGGCGGCAAGGTCCTCTTCGACGTCCAGTGCGGCGAATTCTGGAACCTCAAGAGTACAGCAGAACGCAAAGGCTTCCCGAAAGCCTTCTTTGCCGGCAACAACGTCGACTCCCATAAGATGACGGGTCTCATCCATTTCCTCAAGACCGACAGCCACACCAAACCGAACTACACGGTCATGGCCGTCGTCATCTCCAAATCGGGCTCGACCATTGAACCCATGTCCAACTACATGGTCCTCAAACAGGCCATGAACGATGCCGGTATCGCCTTGGAAACCGTAGCCGTTACGGACCCTCACGACGGCGGCGAAAAAGAAACATTGCTCCACGGCCTGGCCAAGAAATCGGGCTGGCCCATCTTCTACGTTCCCGATGGCGTCGGCGGCCGTTTCAGCGTCTTCTCCGAAGTCGGCCTCATCGTCGGTGCCCTCACGGGCTTTGACATCCGTCAGTTCCTCGACGGCGCCCGCGACATGGACCATGCCTGCCAGAACCCGGATATCTGGCAGAACCCGGCCCTGCTCAACAGCGTCCTCAAATTCCTGGCCGGCAAGAATCATGGCCGCGACCTGGAAGTCCTCATGCCCTATGCGGACAACCTGAAATCCCTGTCCGAATGGTACATCCAGCTCCTGGCTGAATCCCTGGGCAAACGCCTGGACAAACAGGGCAACGTCGTCAACTACGGCCGCACACCTATCGTCGCCGTCGGCACGACGGACATGCATGCTCAGACCCAGGAACACCAGGAAGGCCCGCAGGACAAAGTCGTCCAGTTCGTCTCCGTCGAAAACTGGCCGGACGACGTCACAGTGCCCCATCTCTATGACGAATACCCGAAACTCGCTGCCTTCAGCGGCCTTCCCTTGAGCCAGATCCTGGAAGCGGCCCGCAGCTCCAACGCCGAAGCCCTCGCCGGTGACGGCCGTCCCAGCGCCAACTACATTCTGCCGGCCCTGACCCCGTATCACCTGGGAGAATTGATGTTCATGCTCTGCCTGTCCATCGCTTATGAAGGCGAATACGCCAACGTCGACGCCTTCAACCAGCCCGGCGTCGAAGTCTACAAGAAATTCCTCGGCGGCCGCCTGAAAAAATTGCAGGAAAAATAATTTATAATCCGCAAAAATATTATCGTAGGGGCTCCCGCGTGGGGAGCCCGCCCAATAAATAACGAAAGGCAGACTCTCAATGAATATTCTCGTTACGGGCGGCGCCGGCTACATCGGCAGCCATACGGTCAAAGCCTTATTGGCTCAGGGCCATCACGTCGCCGTCCTCGATAATCTTTCCCGCGGCCATCGGGCAGCTGTACCGGACAGTGTACCCCTGTACGTGGCCGACATCCATAACATCGATGGCGTCAAGGCCATCCTGGAAGCAAACCACATCGAAGCCGTCATGCACTTTGCTGCCCACAGCCAGGTCGGCGAATCCATGGAAAACCCGACGATTTATTACGACAACAACGTCGTCGGCTCGTACAGCCTCCTCGAAGCCGTACGCCGGGCCGGCGTCAAATACTTCGTCTTCTCGTCGACGGCCGCTGTCTACGGCGAACCGGAACAGACGCCGATCACCGAAGACATGCCCTACCATCCGACCAACGTCTACGGCCAGACCAAGCTCATGATTGAAACCATGCTGGCCCAGTTCAGCCGGGCCTATGGCCTGCGCTACGTGGCCCTGCGCTACTTCAATGCCGCCGGGGCCGATGGAAGCGGCACGATTGGTGAAGACCACACACCGGAAACACACCTCATCCCCCTGATTCTGCAGACGGCCCTGGGCCAGCGGGACAGCATCAAAATCTTCGGCACAGACTATCCCACACCGGACGGTACCTGCATCCGTGACTACATCCACGTCACAGACCTCGCAGACGCCCACGTAAGGGTCCTCAAGTACCTCGCCGAAGGGGGAGAATCGCAGTACTTCAACTTAGGCTCTCAGAACGGCTTCAGCGTCCGCGAAATGATCGAAGCCGCCAAGAAAGTCACGGGCAAAGACTTCAAAGTCGAAGAAGCACCGCGCCGCGCCGGCGACCCGGCCATCCTCATCGCCGGATCCGAAAAGATCCGCCGCGTCACAGGCTGGCAGCCGACACACAGTAAAGTAGAACAAATCATTGCCGATGCCTGGAACTGGCATCAGCATCATCCGCAGGGCTATGGAGATAAGAAATAAGGTCTTGTCCGCCCTGCAAAAGGTAAGGAACGGCATCGTTCAACATCGCAAGACATGGCTTCCCTATATAGGGATACTTGTCTGCCTTGGCGCCATCTGGACATGGTGGGACGAGCCGTCGCAGGGACAAGAACACATGAAACGGGATGCCGCTCAGCATGAAGCTGGGTCGCATCCCGTTTTTTCTGCTTCTGATGAGGCGGAACGGGGAAACGGTAAAGGAAATCTCATCTATGATGTCCGGCCGGCCTTGCGCTATAAGCCCTTACCCGATTTGTTTGCAGGCAGTCTGCCGAAGAAGACTGCTGCGCCTGAAGCGGTACAGCCG
>CABQJB010000080.1 GCA_902464195.1 uncultured Megasphaera sp. | reverse complement strand
GGCTGCCATCAAATATGGCAAATGCGTCGACACGACTATGGGCTTCACACCGCTCGCCGGCGTCCTCATGGGCACCCGCTGCGGCGATATCGACCCGGCTATCGTCCTCAACGTCATGGACAACCACAACCTTTCGACGAAAGAAATGGATACGCTCATGAATAAGAAATCCGGCGTCCTCGGCATTTCCGGCGTTTCCAGCGACTTCCGCGACCTCGGCCAGGCTGCTGCTGAAGGCAACGAACGCGCTCAGCTCGCTCTCGACATGTTCCATTATCAGGTCCGCAAGGAAATCGGCGCTTTCGCAGCTGCTATGGGCGGCGTAGACGTCATCACCTTTACGGCTGGCGTCGGCGAAAACGGCATCGAAGACCGTGCAGCCATTGCTGAAGGCCTGGAATACCTCGGTGCAAAACTCGACCCGCAGCGCAACAACGTCCGCGGCAAAGATGCCCTCATCAGCACGGATGATTCGACGGTCAAGATGTACGTCATCCCGACGAACGAAGAAATCATGATCGCCCGCGATACGAAGGAAATCGTATCCAAACAGTAATGACCAAAGTGCGTGCCCGAAGATGGAGTGAATACTGTGAAATTACTATACTGGGACATTGACGGAACCTTATTGAATACGGGCCGGGCCGGCTTATATGCCATTGAAGAAGTCTTCCACGACCTCAAGGGCGCTGACGTGCCCGTGCCGAAGATCGCCGCCGGCGGCCGGACGGATAATTTCATCTGCCAGCAGCTCTTGTATAAAGCGACAGGCGTCATGCCGACAGACGATGAAGTCCATGCCTTTTGCCGGGGCTATGAAAAGAAGCTCCTGAAATGGCTGAAGCGCAAGGCTGAAGAAGGCGTTGTCCTGCCTCATGTAGAAGAGAACCTGGCTTTCTTCCAGCAGCGAAAGGATTACAGGCAGCTCCTCCTGACCGGCAACAGCGCCATCGGCGCCCGCATGAAGATGGACGTCTTTGGCCTGTCCCAGTATTTCGACTTTCCTCACTCGGGCTTCGCCTTCAATTATTACTATCGCGATGATCTGGCCCGCAACGCCCTGGCCATCGCCAAGGATGCCTGGGGTGATGCCATCGAGATGGCTTACGTCATCGGCGACACGCCTTACGACATCCAGTGCGGCAAAGCCATCGGCGCCCGCACCATCAGCGTAGCCACAGGCCGCTATTCCTACGAGGAACTGGCCCAGTGCGCGCCTTGGAAGATACTGCGGTCCCTGCCGGAACCAGAAGCCTTCCTGAAAATCATCGAAAATTAAGACAATCGTAAAAAAATAGGCTGTCACACTAAGCGAAACATGCATTAATGTGACAGCCTATTTTTTTGAGTTTTAAGTTTTTAGTTTGTAGTGAATGGCTGAAAAATTAAAACCACCGGCTACAAACTGCAAACTCCGAACTATAGAGCGTCCGGGTCTTTTTCCGGTTCTTCGATGCGCCAGGTGTTTTCGAGGACGCGGAAATTGAGGCGATGCCATTTCTTTTCGATATCGTCCAGTGTCTGCGAGGCGGAATATAACATATTATTTTGTTTCTTGGCCTGCTTTTCCAGCTGTGCGATGCGGACGCGCTGGGTGGATACGGTATCTGCCAGCTCATAGACCTGGAATTGCAAGGCGGCGATCCAGAAGAACTCCAGCAGGGCGACGATGACGACGCATTTCTGAGCCTTGGGAAGGCCGTGCCAGGCCTGGCAGAAGCGGCGGCGCAGGCGGGTGAGGGCCGCCCGGCCGTGCTGCTCCTTTTGGCGGATCCCCGTCAGGTCAGGGGAGAACTTGTGTCTGTCCATAAGCCTTATAAGTTGGAAATGACGCGGGCCTTATTGCGGACGAAGTCGAGCCACAACTGGGCGGCATGGGAGAGGTAGTGGCCCCGTTTCCAGATGACATAGAGGACGTGCATGATTTCCGGTTCTACCAGGGGACGGACGACGACCGATTCCGATACGCGGGGATTCGTTTCCTTTGTCGGGCAGAGACGGCTCGGCAGGAGGGCGACGCCCAGGTTGGCGACGACGGTCTGGATCATGAGGTCCCGCTGGCTCGTTTCAAAGACGATCTTCGGCTGGAAACCGATTTTCTTACAGTGCTGGATGATTTCGTCGTGCAGGTTGAAATCGTCGCGGTAGAGGACCAGCGATTCATTGGCCAGCTTCTTGAGGGGGATCGTCTTTTCCTTGGACAGGATGTTGTCCCGGTGGATGATGACGTTCATCGGGTCCTGAGTCAGGAAAAACGATTCAAAGTCCTTTTCCTTCGGCTGCGTGCAGACGATGCCCAAGTCGATGAGACCTTCCTGGACGCTGATTTCGACTTTTTTCGAGCCGTGTTCGTAGAGGTCCAGCTCAATCTGCGGGTATTCCTGCTTGAAGGCGCCCAGAAGGTTGGCGAAAATCGGTGCACCCGTAATCGGCGGCAGGCCGATGAGGACCGTCCCTTGTTCCAGCTTGAATTCGTTTTCAAAGTCCGTCTTCAAGTGTTCGAACATGAAGACGACGCGCTTGGCGTGGGAGAGGAAAATCGTACCGGCATCGGTGAGTTCGACGGCTTTGGCGTTGCGCATGAAGAGGACGACGCCCAGTTCTTCTTCCAGGGCCTTGATGGTGCGGCTGATGGCGGACTGGGAAATGTGCAGCGTCCGCGCGGCTTTGCTGAATGATTTCTTGTCGGCTACTTCGACAAAGTATTTAAGATGATGAAAATCCATACTAACACCTCCACTAATGGTGTACACCGAATCGGCTCTTTAATATACACTCGATTGGTATACGTTTACAAAATAGCACTGAATGATGCATAAACTAGCATCACATTCCTATTGAATTTAGCATTACTTAGGCATATAATTAACTTGTAAGAAAAAGTTACAAAGTCGTTCGGTTTGTGATGGTCAGCAAGCTTCAAAAGGCATGTTGGTGTGCAAATCTGTAATATCACTATAATAGTATTACAGATTAAGAATATTAGCAATACCTTTTTTGAATATTGTTGAACCTTCCCGCTTTTCATTGCATTTTTTTCAAGATAGGGACGTGTATGGACGATACGTGAACAGAAGTCATCCATGGAACCTGGGTGATGGGAGTCCGCGCCGCCCGTATGAGGATGCAACAGAACGTCTTTATAGCTTTCTTAAGCCTATCAGTATGGTTTTTCCATATTGAAAGTATACTTTTATCTAAGGAGCGTGTTTTATCTATGAGCAAATTTAAAACCATGGATGGTAACGAAGCAGCTGCATGGGTGTCCTATGCATTTACTGAAGTTGCCGCAATTTATCCGATCACGCCGTCTTCTCCTATGGCAGAACATGTCGATGATTGGGCAGCCGCTGGCATGAAAAACATCTTCGGCCACAAAGTCAACGTTGTTGAAATGCAGTCCGAAGCTGGCGCAGCTGGCGCATTCCACGGTTCTTTACAGGCTGGTGCTTTGACAACTACGTACACGGCATCTCAGGGCTTCCTCCTCATGATCCCGAACATGTACAAAGTTGCCGGTGAACTCCTCCCGGGCGTATTCCACGTAGCTGCTCGTGCTTTGGCTAACCATGCACTGAACATCTTCGGTGACCATCAGGACGTTATGTCTGCTCGTGCAACAGGCTGCTGTCTCTTGGCCGAATCCAATGTTCAGGAAGTCATGGATCTCGGTGGTGTCGCTCATTTGGCAGCAATTAAAGGTTCCCTGCCGTTCATCAACTTCTTCGATGGTTTCCGTACTTCTCACGAAATCCAGAAAGTTGAAGTCATGGACTTCGAAAACTTCAAGAAACTCGTTGACTGGGACGCTATCGCAGCATTCCGTAAACGTGCCCTCAACCCGGATCATCCGGAAATCCGCGGCACTGCAGAAAACCCGGACGTATACTTCCAGCACACAGAAGCTTCCAACAAATTCTATGACGCTATGCCGGATATCGTAGCTGACTACATGGACAAGATTTCTGAAATCACTGGCCGTACGTACAAACCGTTCAACTACTTCGGCGCTCCTGACGCTGAATACGTTGTCGTTTCCATGGGTTCTCTCTCCGACGTCGCTAAACAGACTGTCGAATACTTGCAGAGCCAGGGCGAAAAAGTCGGTGCCATCAACGTTCACCTCTATCGTCCGTTCTCCAACAAATACCTCCTCAACGTTCTTCCGAAAACTGTTAAGAAGATCGCTGTCATCGACCGTACGAAAGAACCGGGCTCCCTCGGCGAACCTCTCTACCTCGATATCGTTGGCTTCGTAAAAGAAGAAGGCCTCAACATCGACGTTATCGGCGGCCGTACAGGTATGGGCTCCAAAGACGTTCTTCCGGAAGACTTCCTCGCTGTCTTCAAAGAACTCAAGAAAGAACATCCGCTCAACGGCTTCACGCTGGCTATCAACGACGACGTTACCAACCTCAGCCTTCCGCGCGAACCGAAAATGCCGGTTGACACGACTGGCCTTACGTCCTGCAAATTCTGGGGCTTCGGTTCTGATGGTACTGTCGGCGCTAACAAATCCGCTATCAAGATCATCGGTGACCACACCGACATGTATGCTCAGGCATACTTCGCTTATGACTCCAAGAAATCCGGCGGCGTAACTATTTCTCACCTGCGTTTCGGTACTCGCCCGATCGATATGCCGTACCTCATCGACGCAGCTGACTACATCGCTTGCCATCGTCAGTCCTATGTAAAACGCTTTGACATCCTCCGCGGTATCAAAGAAGGCGGCACATTCATGCTGAACTGCACCTGGACCGACGAAGAACTGGAAAAAGAACTTCCGGCTCGCATCAAACGCGCTATCGCTAAGAACCATGTTAAATTCTACACCTTGAACGGTGACGCTATCGGCCAGAGACTCGGCCTCGGCACTCGTATCAACATGGTCATGCAGGCTGCATTCTTCGCACTCGCTAAGATCATTCCTATCGATGACGCTGTTGAATACTTGAAAGACTCCATCGTCAAGAGCTATGGCAAGAAAGGCCAGAAAGTCGTTGACATGAACAATGGCGCTGTTGATGCTGGTATCAAAGAATTCCATGAAGTTAACTATCCGGCTTCCTGGGCTGATGCTAAAGACGAAGTCGTCGAAGGCCGTCCGGCTCCGAAGTACTTCACGGAAGTTGCAAAACCGATGCTCGAACAGGTTGGCGACGATCTCCCGGTTTCCGCATTTGCTGGCCGCGAAGATGGCACCATGCCTTCCGGTACTGCTAAATTCGAAAAAGCAGGCCCGGCTCTCCACGTTCCTTCCTGGGATGCTGAAAAATGTATCGGCTGCTTGCAGTGCTCCTTCGTCTGCCCGCACGCTACTATCCGTCCGGTCTTGACGACGAAAGAAGAAACAGCTGCTGCTCCGGCAGGCTACAAAGTAGCTCCGAAAGCTAAATCCGGCAAAGAATATGATCTCTCCATCATCGTTGACCAGCTCGACTGCCTCGAATGCGGTTCCTGCGTAAACGTTTGCCCGGTTCAGGCTCTCACTATGGTTCCGAACACTGACGAAGAACGTCAGAAGATGGACCTCTGGTACTATGGTACGGAAACGGTTGCTCCGAAAGCTAACCCGCAGAACAAGAAGACCGTCATCGGTTCTCAGTTCGAAACTCCGCTCCTCGAATTCTCCGGCGCATGCGCAGGCTGCGGCGAAACACCGTATGTCAAACTCATCACGCAGCTCTTCGGCGATCGCATGATGATTGCAAATGCTACTGGCTGCTCCTCCATTTGGGGTGCATCCGCTCCGGTTTCCCCGTACACCATGAACGCTGCTGGCCATGGCCCGGCTTGGGCAAACAGCCTCTTCGAAGATGCTGCTGAATTTGGTCTCGGCATGTTCCTCGGCGTAGACAAAGTCCGTAAAGACTTGGCTGAAAACCTCGACGCTGCTAAAGCCGTTGCTTCTCCGGAACTCCAGGCTGCACTCAGCGACTGGGCTGCTAACATGAACGAAGGCGAAGGCTCTCGTGAACGCGCTGATAAACTGACAGCTCTCCTCGAAAAAGAAGCTGCTGGCAAACCGGTTCTCGAAGACTTCCTCGCTAAGAAACAGTTCTTCGTTAAACGTAGCCAGTGGATCATCGGTGGTGACGGCTGGTCCTACGATATCGGTTACGGCGGTGTTGACCACGTCCTCGCTTCCGACCACGACGTCAACGTCCTCGTCCTCGATACCGAAGTTTACTCCAACACTGGCGGTCAGTCCTCTAAAGCTACCCCGACTGCAGCTATCGCTCAGTTCGCTGCTGCCGGCAAACGCACGAAGAAGAAGGACCTCGGCATGATGGCTATCTCCTATGGCTATGTCTATGTAGCTCAGGTAGCTATGGGTGCTGATAAGAACCAGCTCATGAAAGCCATGACGGAAGCTGAAGCTTACCATGGCCCGTCCCTGGTTATCTGCTACGCTCCTTGCATTAACCACGGCATCCGTAAAGGCATGGGCAAGAGCCAGCTCGAAGAAAAACTCGCTGTCGAATGCGGTTACTGGGATCTCTTCCGCTACAACCCGGATCTCAAAGCTCAGGGCAAGAATCCGTTCAGCCTCGACTCCAAAGAACCGGATTACAGCAAATTCCAGGAATTCTTACAGGGTGAAGTTCGTTATGCTTCCCTTAAGAAAGGCTTCCCGGAAGAAGCAGACGCTCTCTATGCTAAGACAGAAGCTGACGCTAAGAACCGTCGCGAATCCTATGTACGTTTACAGAAGGGTTTTGAAGACTAATTTGATTGCACTCGCTGCATGAGAATAGAAGAAAGACCCCGCATGAAGGTTTCGACCCTCATGCGGGGCCTTTTCTTTTTGTAGTTTGTAGTGCGGAGTTTGTAGTTTATAGAAGAGGGCATTAAATTTAAAAACCTTCACTAAAAACTACAAACTGCAAACTTCATACTCAAAAAGGGCTTGTCGTCGTGCGACAAGCCCTTTTTTATTGCCATCCTTTCTCAATGGGTATATAATAAAGCGTGTTTTAAAGAACCACTTAGAAAGGGGCCTTTCTGTATGTCATCTAAACTGGGTACGTTATGTATTGTCCTGACGGCCATAGCCTTTGGTACGATGGAAATTTCCTTGAAGATTGCCGGGACGGCGTTCACGCCTTTCCAGCTGACCTTTCTCCGGTTCCTCGTCGGCGGGCTGTTGCTCATGCCGCTAGCTATCCGCGATTTGAAGAAGCGCAGCATTCACCTCGATCGTTCCGATTGGGGATATTTGGCTGTCTTCGGGCTGATCAACATCTGTTTCAGCATGATCCTCTTCCAAATCGGGGTCAACATGGCCAATGCCGGCCTGGCAGCTATCGTCTTTTCCAGTAACCCGATTTTTGTCATGATTTTTTCGTATTTCATCATTCATGAAGCCTTTACCCGAAAAAAGGCCATTACCCTGGTCCTGAGTATCATCGGCCTGGTCATCGTCGCCAATCCCATGGCTATCATCCGCAGTGGTAATATCGGCTTGCTCGTGTCGCTGTCGGCAGCGATTTCTTTTGCTCTCTATACGACACTGGGGAAACTCCGAATTGAAAAACTGGGCGGCAACGTAGAAAATGCCTTCAGCTTCCTCATCGGCTGTGTTTTCCTGTTTTTCATCCTCCTGTTCCACGGCGACCCGATTCTGGCCGGTATTGATTCTCATACCGTATGGCCCCTTATTTACTGTTCCTTAGTCGTCACGGGCTTCGGCTATCTGTGCTTCATGAAGGCCATCGAACTGACAGGGCCGTCCAATGCGTCCTTTGCCTTCTTCATCAAGCCGATCATCGCCTTGATCTTGTCGGCCATCATCTTGTCAGAACCGATTACGGTCAATGCCGTCGTCGGCCTGGCCCTGATTCTCCTGGGCTGCACCATGGCAGGACCGATTGAACACCTGCTCTTCCGCCATCACGCTATCGGCGAAATCGAAGGCCGCGAAAATCATCCGGCCTGGATCAAGGAAGATACAGAAAGTCCCTTGGTCATTACGATTTCCCGTGAATACGGCAGCGGCGGCCGCAACATCGGCAAGCTCGTCGCCCGTAAGCTCGGCATCCCTTATTACGACACGGAAATCCTCAATCTGACCCGCAAAGAACATCCGCAGACCTTCGCCGCCTGGTGCAAAGACCGCAAGCGCATGCTCGGCCCCTTGCTGACCAAGGTCTATGACGATTATATCCATTACGCATCGGGCTATGAATCGAAGCAGCAGGAAATGTTCCGCGATGAAGCCGAAGTCATCCAGGCTCTGACGGAAGGGAAGTCGTGCGTCATCGTCGGCCGCCTGGCCAACTACATCCTGCGCAAACGGCCGAATACGTTCAACGTCTTCATCTCGTCCGACCCGGACTGGGCCATCCAGCGCATCATGCTCCGCGAACACGTCGATGCCGAAAAGGCGCGGAAGATACGCAACCACGTCAACCACGAACGGCGCGATCACTGCATGTACTGCACCGATTCCTATTGGGGCTACGGCGCCAACTACGACTTGAGCCTCAAATCCAGTGACTACGGCGTCGTCAAGACGGCCGACCTCATCTTGCAGGCTGCCCAGCACCGCCTGACCATCTCCAAAGAAGATATCAACCCCACTGCCGACCACAACGCCATCTCCACACCGGCTGTAGCCGAATCGTAATTTTGTAGTTTGCAGTAGGGGCTTGCACGTGGCAAGCCCGCAACTGGATATGTATGGATTTTCCCATCCTGATTCGTAGAGAATTCACCCAAATACCGAAGCGGGTCGCCCACGTGGCGCCCCTACAGAAAAAAGGGGCTGTCGCACGAAGGTTTTTGCCATCATGCGAGACCCCGTTTACTTTATGGTTTGTAGCACAGAGTTTGTAGTTTGCAGAGAAAACCTTCAAATTTAAAGCCATC
>CABQJB010000079.1 GCA_902464195.1 uncultured Megasphaera sp. | reverse complement strand
CATGAAACAGAACGAGTGGGATATATCCTAACTCCATGATACAACAGAAAAAGGACGGTCCTGAAAAACTTAATCGTTTTCTAATCGTTTTTGAATCAAATCCAAAATATTTAAGGAAACGTTAATGTAGATTGGGGCCTACCGGCCCCGCCGGTCGCAGGTCGCAGTTCGCAGGCCGCCTTGGACTCAAATGCCGCTGCGCGGCGTCACACTCAAATTAACGACATCGCCTCGAGTAATCCTCGGCTCGTGGCTTGTAAAATTCTGCCATTATACTCGGATAGGTTGTGGCTAAATCTCACAACGGGACGCCTTTTAGGCGTCCCCTACGCACAAGGCCGTTGGCCGTGTATTTTTTGCAATCTGTGACCTCTTTCTCTCCCATCGCCTGTATGCGATACCGTAGGGGACGCCCAGAGCCTTTCTGGTCCGCCAGGTACCGACTATCGGGAGGCGCAGGGCGGCTGCCAGAACGGACAGCAGTGGCGGGCGTCCCGCGTGAATCCTGTGTATAGCCGGAATTTATGACGAGTGGCACATGGTCGTAATATAATCCTGAGTCTGTCGCGGCGGAACGCCGCATCTGAGTCCGAGGAAAGAGCCGTGGCTCGTTGTTCGTGACTCGTGGCTCGTAAAAGCCTGCCATTATACTCGAATGGGATGTGATGAAATCTCTCTGGCGGGCTTCCCACGGGAAGCCCCTACAATTCGGCGCTGGCCGTGTATTTTTTTTGCGGTCCGCAGGACCGTGGCGGCCTGCCATCTGCGGCCGGCGGTCTGCGTTCTTTTCCCTACTTCAACCTCTCAGTCAGCTTCGCTGACAGCTCTCCTATGAAGAGAGCCAATGACTTAAAAAGAAAGCCTCTCCTATTGGGAGAGGTTTTCTTTCAAGGTTGCGATTTCTTCGGCCAGGCGTTTTTCTTCTTCTTCGTTGCGTTCGATGGTAATGGTGAAGGCCATGCCTTCATCGGCGCCATCCGGCAGGAGTTCCAGTGGGAACTGGAGTTCGTGTTCATCGTCGTTGAGGATGATGTACGCTGTCTGTTCGGTGATGCGGTCGAGGCTGCCGACGAGTTCTTTTTTCATGTCAATGCTCCTTTTCGATGCTGTACGACGAGCCGTCGGTGGTGATGGTGATGACGCCGTTGCGGTCGGTGCGATAGACTTCGACGTTGTATTTCTGCAAGGTCTTCAGTGTCGGTTCGTGCGGGAACTTGTACTGGTTGCCAGCGGCGCAGGAAATGGTGGCTGCCTTGGGGGCTACGGCTTTGACGAAGGCGTCAGACGACGAGGTCTTACTGCCGTGATGGCCGACTTTGAGGACGTCCGATTTAAGGTCCGCTGGCTTATAGTCCTTGAGAATCTTATCTTCGACTTCTTTCTGGGCATCGCCGGTGAACATCATGGAGAACTGGCCATAAGTCATCTTGCAGACGATGGAATTGTCATTGGTCAGGCCGCTTTCGGAAACGCCCTGGGTATTTTCCTTAGTGAAAGGCGTGCCCGGCGACAGGACGGTAAAGGTGACGTCATCGCCCAGGGTAAAGGTATCGCCCTTTTTCAAGGTCTTATAGGCAATGTTCTTGGCCTTGATGTTCTTCAGGTAATTGCGGTACATGGCCGTATTGGCACTCTGGCCATTGTCATAGATCTGCTTGATTTTGAAGTCCTTGAACAGTTCCGCCATGCCGCCCAGATGGTCGCCGTGGGGATGGGTGATGACAATGATGTCGATGTCCTTGACCTTGCGTTCTTTGAGCTGTTTGACCAAATCGGCCCGGCTGTCGACTTCGCCTGTATCGATGAGCATATTCTTGCCTTTATACTGGATGAGCGTCGCATCGGCCTGACCGACGTTGAGGACGGATACGCGCAAGTCCTTGTCGGACGCACTCAGGGACTGGACGGCCTTGGCCCCACTAGATGAGCTGGACGACGCGCTGTTGCCACAACCGGCCAGGACGAGCATGAAGCTCATGAGCAGGGCCAGGGCAGCTGTAAAGAGTTTTCTTTTTTTCACTTTATTTTCCTCCAATCAGGGGCTGCTGCAAAATGGGCAGGGCCAAATCTTCTTCTAAAGAAGCCAGGACGCCGGGAAGGGCATCGGCTGTTTCCATTGGTGTAAAGCCATAGGGCCCGTGAGCCTTGCGACAGGCGTCGCCGGCTGCTCCGTGAAGATAGACGCCGGCACAGGCGGCACTGCACAAGTCGCTCATGCCCTGATGAGCCGTCATGGCGGCAATCATGCCGGTCAGGACGTCACCCATGCCGCCGCAGGCCATACCGGCGTTGCCCGTGGAATTGATGTAGACGTTCCCTGTCCTGGCCGAAACGATGAGCGTCGGCGCCCCTTTGAGGACAAGGTTGACTTTCCATTCTGAGGCAAAATGACGGGCGGCCGCAATGGGATCCGCTTTGATTTCCGTCATGGACAAACCGCTGATGCGTGAAAACTCGGCCAAGTGCGGCGTCATGATGATCCGACTGCCCCGCGAAGCGATGAGGGCCTTTTCTCCGGCCAGCAGGTTGAGGGCATCGGCATCGAGGACAACCGGGCAGTCCACAGCGGCCAGAACTTTCAGGAGAAAGGCTTTCGTATCGTCGTCGCGGCCCATACCGGGCCCCATGGCCAGGACAGACCAATTCTTGCTTTCGGCAATGATTTCATCAGCATCAGCCTCGGTGAAGTGGTCACCAGTACCGACACCGCGGACCATGATTTCCGGCTGGACGCCGATGCAGTACGGTGCCGTCGCACCGGGCACGCGGAGGAAGACCTTGCCGGCTCCGCTGCGGACGGCTCCGTGAGCGGCCATGAGGGCAGCTCCGGCCATCTGGCTGCTGCCGGTGACAATAGCGATGGTACCGTGGGTCCCTTTATGGCTGTCCGGGCTGCGGGGCACGACGATTTCAGCGATATCCGATTCCTGCAGCAAATAAGCCGGATCTTCTTCGAGCTGCATGAGCAGCGGACCGGGCATACCGATGGGGTCGACTTCGACGTGACCGGCACAGGCCCGGCCGGGATAGAGGACCAGGCCCCGTTTGAGGGCGCCAAAGGTGACAGTCATATCGGCAAAGAGCGGGCCGTCTTCATCGTCGTCGCCGTTGCTGACAGCACCCGTATCGGAATTGACACCCGTCGGCATATCGACGGCGATGACGGTAACGGCACCGGCGGCAGCAGCGGCGTTGACTTCGGCAACGATAGAGGCAATTGGCTGGCGCAGGCTGCCATGGAAACCGGTTCCCAACATGGCGTCAATGACGACAGAAGAAGCGAGGAGCCGTTTTTGCAGAACCTGCCAGTCAGCATCCGACTGCGGTGCCGGCAAAATCAGGCACGTTTCATCGTCGGCCAGCTGCTGCAGCGTATGCAGGTGCTGACGTGCTTCGTCGCTATAGTCGGCTTCTTCGCCGAGGACATAGACATAGGC
This sequence comes from uncultured Megasphaera sp., assembly GCA_902464195.1. GTDB lineage: Bacteria > Bacillota > Negativicutes > Veillonellales > Megasphaeraceae > Megasphaera. Next base: position 5,595 of record CABQJB010000079.1, on the reverse strand, counting down.
CCTGGCTCCGGCGGCCAAGATATGGCGGGCGATGACGAAGCCGTCGCCGCCGTTATTGCCTTTGCCGCAAAATAGGACGACGTCCTTGCCATCCCAACCTTCCAGCCAGGCACCGGCCCGTTCGGCAACGGCATGGCCGGCATTTTCCATGAGGACAGCCGGCGCAATGGCATATATGCCATGCATAGCTATCCGATCCATATTCCGCATCTGAGCGGCAGTAGTAACTTTTTGCATAGTAATTCTCTCCTATTTTTATTGAAAAGGGGCGCGTGTAGAGGGGCCTGACGGCCCCGCAGGCCGCAGTTCGCCGTTCGCAGGCCGCAGTTCGCTGGTCGCAGGCCGCGTTTGACTCATATGCCGCTGCGCGGCGTCAAACTCAAAGGGACGACATCGCCTCGGGAACACCTCGGCTCGTAGAAAAAATCGTGGCTCGTGGCTCGTGGTTCGTGGCTCGTAAAATCCCGCCATTGGATAAGAATGGGCTGTGGTTAAACCTCACAGCGGGCCGCCTTAATCAGGCCGGCCCCTACGCACAAGGCCTCTCAACCTCTCAGTCAGCTTTGCTGACAGCTCCCCTATCAGGGGAGCCATTGCGGCCTGCCATCTGCGGTCTGCGGACTGCGTTTTTTTCTACCCTAACACGGTGAAGGCGATGGCGTAATCGCCGTCGTGGGCGATAGACAGGGACGGCGGCTGGCTGCCCTGGCTAGCCACGGCCTGGGCGTAATAGCCATGAAGCTGATAATATGGGGCGCCCAGCGAATCGTGGCAGACTTCGACGTCTGTCCATTTCCCCTGGCGGAAGCCGGTTCCCAAGGTCTTGAACAAGGCTTCTTTGGCGGCAAAGATGCCTGCCAGGGATTCAGCCCGCCAAGTGCCATCGGCCCGCTGGCAATAGGCCAGTTCCTGTTCCGTGAAAAAACGGCTCAGGGAACGGCCGTGGCGGGCGGCCATGGCTGCTATACGGCTGATTTGTACGATATCGGTTCCGCAATGCATCGCGCTTTCTCCCTTCCTTTTGGGCCTGACGGCCCCTACGCACAAGACCTCTCAACCTCTCAGTCAGCTTCGCTGACAGCTCCCCTATCAGGGGAGCCATTGCGGCCTGCCATTTGCGGCCTGCGAACGGCGTTTATTTCACGAGTCTGTCGCGGCGGAACGCCGCATCTGATTCCGAGCGAACAGCCAATCAACCTCTCAGTCAGCTTCGCTGACAGCTCCCCTATTAGGGGAGCCATTGCGGCCTGCGAACGGCGACTTCCCTTCTTCATCGCAAAAAGGAGGCTGCCGCATTGGCGACAACCCCCTCTATTTTTTATTACCACTTCTGCATTCGGATACAAACGCCCAATCCTTCCAGGATGACCCGGAAGGTCATAAAGGATACGGTCATATCGTCATGAAGGCCGTGGGCTACTTTATAGGAAATGGTGACGGTCTGATGTTGATAGTCATAACGGAAGCCGTGCAGGTTGGTCTCAAAGGTGTATTTGGGAGCCGGAATGGCAAACTGCGGCGGCTTTTCTACTTCCAGGCCATGGGTCAGGCGTTCGAGGATGACCCGTTTGGGCAGTTCAGACTGCAACATCTCTTCTGTAAAGCTATCCAATACAGACATGTATCCCCCTCAGTCTTCGTCGAAGAAGTGTGCGTGGATAGCTTTGACGGCTTTGTCGACGACATCTTCTGCAATCAGGCAGGTGATGCTGATTTCCGAAGTGGAAATGATTTCGATATTGATGCCGTTATCGCCGAGGACACCGAACATGCCGGCAGCGATGCCCGGATGACCGGCCATGCCAGCACCGACGACGGAGACTTTGGCCATTTTGTCATCGATGAGGACGTCTTCGACAGGTATTTCCTTGCGCAAGTTATCCAGGACGGCTTTAGCCTGTTCGAGGTCCGTACGGGCGATGGTGAAGGTAATATCCGTTACGCCTTCGTTGGCAATGCGTACACTCTGGACGATCATGTCGACGTCGACGTGTTTTTCTGCCAGTTCAGCGAAAACGCGATAAGCAAAGCCCGGTTTATTGGGAATCCCTAAAACGGTGATTTTTGCAACATTTTTATCCGAAGCGACGCCGCGGATGAGATACTGTTTGACTTCCATAGAGCAATCCTCCTGTATCATAGTTCCTTCATCTTCAGAAAAAGTCGAGCGTACATGGATGGGGACGCCGAAGCGGCTGCCCATTTCGACGGCACGGGGCTGCATGACACCGGCGCCGAGTTTCGCCATTTCCAGCATTTCGCCGTACGTAATCTGTTCGATTTTTCTTGCATTGGGAACGACACGGGGATCGGACGTATATACGCCGTCAACGTCGGTATAGATTTCACAAACATCAGCATGGATGGCACCGGCAATGGCAACGGCTGTCGTATCGGAACCGCCGCGGCCCAGCGTCGTGATGTCGCCATGGCCCGTAATGCCCTGGAAACCGGCGACGACGACGATATTGCCCTGATCCAGTGCTTTCATGATGCGGCCCGGTTTCAATGCCAGGATACGGCCTTTGTTAAAGGCATCGCTGGTCTTGATGCCGGCCTGAGCACCGGTAAAGGAAATAGCCTTCTGGCCGGCTTCCTGGAAAGCCATAGCCATGAGGGCGATGGAGACCTGTTCGCCCGTCGTCAGGAGCATGTCCATTTCACGGCCGTAAGTCTTAGAGGTAATCTGCTTAGCTAATGCCACTAAATCGTCGGTAGTATCCCCCATTGCCGAAACAACGATGACGATTTTGTCTTCAGGCTTTTTGCCCTTCAAGACTCGTTGTACAATAGCCCGCATTTTGTCCGGTGTCGCAACGGAGCTGCCGCCGAACTTCTTAACGATTAATGCCAACTTAAATCCCTCGCTTTTGTTTGTTTAAGTATTCATTATCATGGTAATTCATTATTATGGTCTGTTACCACCTGAAACCACTTATTGAAATAATATCATGGACAGGGGGAAATGTAAAGGGCTTGTAGGGCCTAAAGGCCCGCAGGCCGCAGGTCGCAGGCCGCAGGTCCGTTCATCGTAGGGTGTTCATCGTTCATCGTGATGAAATGCCCGTCTTCAAACAAAAAAAAGACTGTCCACGATGGCCTATGCCTTCGTGTAACAGTCCTTTTAGATTCACAAGGTGATGAGTAATCAGTAAGCCGAGTTTTGTTCTGCTTGCGCAGCAGCAATCATCTATCTAGACATACCGTTGCCGGCATGTTCAAGCGACACAACCCGGAAGATCAGCGGGCCGCTTCATCCCTCCCCTATTCGGTCTTGCTCCAGATGGGGTTTACCTAGCCGATGCATTACTGCACCGCTGGTGCGCTCTTACCGCACCGTTCCACCCTTACCACTTGCGTGGCGGTACACATTTCTGTGGCACTATCCCTAAAGTCACCTTCGCCGGCCGTTAGCCGGCATCTTGCCCTACGGAGCTCGGACTTTCCTCTAATGCAAAAGCACTAGCGATTGCTTTTCATACTCATCATTCGTATAGGATAACATATTTGATAGTGAGAGTCAAGGGCCTATCGGCCCAGCAGGCCGCAGGTCGCCGTTCGCAGGCCGCCATAGACTCAGATGCCGCTGCGCGGCGACAAGCTCAAATTGATGACATCGCCTCGAGTAACCCTCGGCTCGTAAAATTGCCCCATCCGGGGCTATCGTAGGGGCCGGCCTGTAAAGGCGGCCCGCTACGCGCTGAGGGCTGAAGCGTCGTTCTCAGTTTGAGTCTGTCGCGGCAACGCCGCATCTGAGTCCGAGGAAGGGCCGTAGCTCGTGATTCGTGGTTCGTGGTTCGTAAAATCCCGCCATTGGACAAGAATGGGCTGTGATTGAATCTCACAGCGGGCCGCCTTAACCAGGCCGGCCCCTACGCACAAGGCCAATGCCCGTGTATTTTCGCGGTCCACAGGACCGCGGCGGCCTGCCATCTGCGACCTGCGAACGGCGTTTATTTCATAAGTCTGTCGCGGCGGAATGCCGCATCCGTAGGGGCCGTCCCAAAGCCATTCTGATTCATCCGATACAGGACAGTTATCCGGACGGATGACAGCGGCGGGCGGCCCGCTACGCGCTGAGGGTTTCCCGAAGCGTCGTTGTCAGTTTGAGTCTGTCGCGGCGAAGCCGCATTTGAGTCCGAGCGGACGGCGATACTATTTGACAGGAAAGCAACCTCTCAGTCAGCTTCGCTGACAGCTCCCCTATCAGGGGAGCCATTGCGGCCTGCGACCGGCGCTATAAGCTATATTAGCTTATAGCTAATAGCTAACGCAAGGTCCGACGGATTTCTTCTACGGCGCCTTTGATGTCTTTTTGGCCTACGATGGCGGAAATCATGGCAAAGGAGCGGAAACCTTCGTCGTAGAGGCTGCGGATGTTGGCCAGGCTGATGCCGCCGATGGTGACGACAGGCAGGTCGAATTTCAGAGCATATTCCTTGGCTTCCGGCGTTACGACTTCGTCGGCGTCTTTTTTGGACTGCGTCGGGAACATAGGGCCAAATCCGACGTAATCGGCACCGTCAGCCAGGGCCTGCTTCATTTCATCGACCGTATTGGTCGATACGCCGATGAATACGTCCGGGCCGGCGAGCTGGCGGACGATTTGGGCCGGTGCATCGTCCTGGCCGACGTGGATACCGTCGGCACCGCAGGCGATGGCCAAGTCCGTCGAGTCGTTCATGATGAAGGTTACGTTGTGGTCATGGCAGAGCTGGGCAATGGCTTTGGCTTCTTCGTACTTGGCGCGCCATTTCTTATGTTTTTCGCGGTACTGGATAATCGTGACGCCAGCCGCGATCAATTCCTTAGCGACGTCCATATTGCTACGGCCCAGGCAGAGTTCTTCGTTGCCCATAATGGCATATACCGGGTCTTCTAATAAATGTTTTACATGTTCTTCTTTAGTCATGATACGTTTCCTTTCTATGGATGATGTGGGGCCTGACGGCCCCGCAGGCCGCTGGTCGCCGTGGAAAAGGCCGTGGCTCGTGGCTCGTGGCTCGTAAAATCCCGCCATTGGACAAGAATGGGCTGTGGTTAAACCTCTCTAGCGGGCTTCCCACGCGGAAGCCCCTACAATTCGGCTATGCGATAATCGTAGGAGCCTGACGGCCCCGCAGGCCGCAGTTCGCCGTTCGCAGGCCGCTTTGGACTCAGATGCCGCTGCGCGGCGTCAAATCCACATGAACGACATCGCCTCGGGTCCCCCTCGGCTCGTGGAAAAAATCGTGGTTCGTGGTTCGTGGTTCGTGGCTCGTAAAAGCCTGCCATTATACCAGAATAGGCTGTGGTTAAACCTCACAGCGGGCCGCCTTAACCAGGCCGGCCCCTACGCACAAGGCCAATGGCCGTGTATTTTTGCGGTCCACAGGACCGCGGCGGCCTGCCATCTGCGGTCTGCGAACGGCGTTTATGTCATGAGTCTGTCGCGGCGGAATGCCGCATCCGTAGGGGGCCGTCCCAAAGCCATTCTGATTCATCCGATACAGGACAGTTACCCGGACGGATGACAGCGGCGGGCGGCCCGCTACGCGCTGAGGGGTTCCCGAAGCGTCGTTGTCAGTTTGAGTCTGTCGCGGCGAAGCCGCATTT
>CABQJB010000078.1 GCA_902464195.1 uncultured Megasphaera sp. | reverse complement strand
GGTTTTCTCTGCAAACTACAAACTCTGTGCTACAAACTATAAAGTAAACGGGGCCGCGCATGATGGTAGAAGCCTTCGTGCGACAGCCCCATTTTTACTGTAGGGGCGCCACGTGGGGCGCCCGCTCTGTGATATGTAGATTGCCCAATCAGTTTGCTAGAAGAATCATCCAAATCCCTAACGGGTCGCCCACGCGGCGACCCCTACAAACGAAGCCTTTATACACTCAATTCCCGCCTGAACAGATTTCGATGATTTTCGGTTTGGAGTTTTCGGCTTTCGACAGGGAACGGTCGAAGAGTTTGACGCCGACGGCGCCGATGAGGAAGCCGATGATGCCGCCGATGACAGCCGTCTGTACCGTATCGAAGCCCTGGGCCAGGGCCAGGAAGTGACCGGCAAAGGCACCGGCAGCACAGACCAGGAGGGGCATGACGAAACAGATGAAAGCGCCGATGACGATGTTGACATCGCGGAACTCGAATTTGACGTGCTGGCCGACTTTGACGCCCAACGGGTCGACAGCCGTGACGACGATGTTTTCCGCGCCTTCACAGGCGCCGCAGGCGATACAGTCGGAATGGCGGCCGACCTTGATTTCGGCCGTACCTTTTTCTTTTATAGAAATAATCGTACCTTCTTCAATTTTCATAGGAATCCCTTCTTTCTGTGCCTATTATAGCATGGCCTTTTCATTCAATCAATACTATTTTCGTGTAGTTTCAAGCATAGTACCATTAGGGGATTCCCCCTTTATTCCATAGCGGGCGCCCCACGGGTCGCCCCTACTGGCCTTATGGCATACGCCTTTTCATTCAATCATACTATTTTCGTGTAGTTTCAAGCATAGTACCATTAGGGGATTCCCCCTTTATTCCATAGCGGGCGCCCCACGGGTCGCCCCTACTGGCCTTATGGCATACGCCTTTTCATTCAATCATACTATTTTCGTGTAGTTTCAAGCATAGTACCATTAGGGGATTCCCCCTTTATTCCATAGCGGGCGCCCCACGGGTCGCCCCTACTGGCCTTATGGCATACGCCTTTTCATTCAATCATACTATTTTCGTGTAGTTTCAAGCATAGTACCATTAGGGGATTCCCCCTTTATTCCATAGCGGGCGCCCCACGGGTCGCCCCTACTGGCCTTATGGCATACGCCTTTTCATTCAATCATACTATTTTCGTGTAGTTTCAAGCATAGTACCATTAGGGGATTCCCCCTTTATTCCATAGCGGGCGCCCCACGGGTCGCCCCTACTGGCCTTATGGCATACGCCTATTCCTTGTCAAAAAAGGCGCTGTCCCATGAAGACAGCGCCTTTTTTAGTGGCTAGCAGTTAGTGGCTAGTGGCTAGCGGATGGCTTTAAATTAAAATGTTTTGCTGAAAACTACAAACTCCGTACTACAAACTTTAACGTTTCACACAAAATTCACGCAGGTCCCCCGTTGAGACGGCCCCTACGAGCCACGAACCACGAGCCACGAGCCACGAGCCACGAACCACGAGCTACAAACGATAACGTCATACACAGGATTCACGCGGGCCGCCCGTTGGGACGGCCCCTACGAACCACGAACAACGTCCTTCAGGAACTGGAGGAACGGGGCGGCCAGGTCGGGGCGGCGCAGGGCGTATTCGACGTTGGCTTTTAAAAAGCCCAGTTTGTCGCCTACGTCGTAGCGTTTGCCTTCAAAGCAGTAGGCGTAGACGGCTTCGCGGCTGGCCATGGTCTGCAGGGCGTCGGTGAGCTGGATTTCTCCACCCTTGCCCGGCTGGGTATGGGCCAGGATTTCAAAGATGTCCGGCGTGACGATGTAGCGGCCGAGGACAGCCGTCCGGCTCGGCGCTTCTTCGACAGCCGGTTTTTCGACGACGCGGTTGACTTTCAGGATGCCCTTCCCTTCGACAGGCGTCCCCTGGACGATGCCGTAAGATGACACTTTTTCCAAGGGTACTTCCTGGCAGCCCAGGATGGTGGCATCGAGGTCGTTGTACAAGTCGATCATCTGGCGCAGGGCCGGATTGGTTTCATTGTAGACGACGTCGTCGCCGAGGAGGATGGCAAAGGGTTCATCGGCAATGAAGGACTGGGCGCATAGGATGGCGTCGCCCAGGCCCCGCATGTGTTTCTGCCGGATGTAGTGGATATTGATTTCAGAGATACTGCGGACCATATTCAGAAGCCCCATCTTATGGCTTTCTTCCAGGTGCAGTTCCAGTCCCGGATTGGTATCGAAATGGTCTTCAATGGCCCGTTTGGCGTGGCCGCTGATGATGAGGATTTCTTCGATGCCGCTCTGCAGGGCTTCTTCGACGATATACTGGATCGTCGGCTTATCGACGATAGGCAGCATTTCTTTCGGTGTCGCCTTCGTTGCCGGCAGGAAACGGGTGCCGAACCCGGCCGCCGGGATGACGGCTTTACGGATTTTTTTCACAACGATGCTCCTTATTCAAACCAGCGGGACAAATCAAATTCTTCGCCAATGATTTCCTTGACGAAGCCCTGAGCTAAGTACAGGCCCAGGAGCGACAGCGTCGATACGCGCAGGAGCGAGCTGTCCCAGATGTCGCCGAGATCGGCCAGGACCGGCGAAATATCTTCCATGATGTCCAGGGCTTCTTCGCCGCTGAAGTTGGCCGGGCGCTTCTTGGCCAGGCGCAGGATGTGGTCCTGCATGTTGCGGTCGTTGATGCCGGTCATGCGGAAAAAGCGTTTGGCCATGCTTTCGTCGACCATGGCCAGTTTGACCAGGGGCGAATTAAAGGACGGGACGATGAATTCATCGGGGATCCGTTTGCCCTTGAGGGCTTTGCGCAATTCTTCTTCTGTGAAACCGCGGTAGCGGAACAAGAGCGGATACGAGTCGGACAGGATTTCGGCAAAATGCGTTTCCTTGGCTTCAAAAGCCGTGCAGTGCAGATAGTCGAGCTGCTGGTAGTAAGGCCGTTCCGTCGGGAAACCATCCAGGAAGGGATAGACGTACTTGTCGATGTAGCGGCAGAACGAATCCTTATCGACATTGTGGGAGTTGCGCGAATACAGGAACAATAAGAGGATAGCCAGTATCTGATAATGTCCCTGCGTCAGGTAAGGCATGACCTTCAAGGCATCGATGGCGACCAGGTGACGCGTCGAAATGGGCGAGCAGTGGACGATATCGTAAAAGGCCTGCAGGGCGATGGTGCCGACATAATCGTCGGGATGAGCGGCATAGGCTTTCTGGACGTTCTGCAAGGCTTCCTGGACGATGAGCGGAGCCAGGGCCTGCTGCCGTTCTGCATCGGTCTGGCAGCCGATTTGGTCAAAGGCAGCCGACGTGATGTATTCCGTCTGCTGCTGCAGGTCCGGCGAAACGACGCCGTACTGGCGCAGGAAGTGGGAAACGCACTGGCGGACGACAGGTGAATCGACAGTGCTTTCCGATTCCCATACAGACGCATAGTGCGGCGCATTGCCCAGGGACGGGTTACGCGTATCGGTGCCGGATGTATTGGAATCCCACGACGTCTGGGACGGTTTGACGACCGGTGCCGGCTTGACGACAGGCGTCGCCTTTTCCTGGGACTTATGGGCCCGGATGGGCGGCATGACCATCGTTTCTTCCGGGACGGCTTTCTTTTTGGCCGTCATGGCCGAGTCGATGTGGATTGGTTCCATGCGCTGGGTCTGTTCCAGCTGGGAAGCGACGGCTTTCATGCCTTCGCTGACGACAGGCCCTTCCATGACCTGTGTCGCCTCGGATACGGCTTGTTTCCTGGCGGCTGCCGGTGCATCGGCGACGGCTTTGGCTGTGCCGGCCGCCTGGCCAGCGGCTTTGGCCGTTTCGGCCATGACGTCGCGGAGAATATGCTTGCGGTGCGTGTCCTTCGGTGCTTCCGTTTCGGACGCTTCCCGTTCAGCTGCCGGGGCAGCCGTTTTCTTTACAACCGGGGCAGCCCCGCCATCTTTGGCGGCCAGGTCGGCCGAGACGATGGCGGCCATATCAGCCAGAGGCGGCTTGTCTTCTTCGGTCTGGGCCACTTCTTCGGCCCAACGCGCCCGTTCTTCCCGGCGGGCATTGGCTTCCTTGGCCGCAGCGGCTTCGCGGCGGGCCTGTTCACGCCGTTCCCGGTTGCGGGCCAGCTGTTGTTCCTGGGCTTCTTTTTCCTGTTCGGCCTGACGCTGACGGGCCAGTTTGGCTTCTTCTTCGCGGGCCTTATAAGCGGCAGCTTCTTCTTTGTCTACCTTTTCCATGGCTTCCAGGATTTCATCGCGGGACAGGACGCGCGTCGCATCGAGGTCATCCGCATTGGGTCCCTTACGGACCGGCGTTTCCTGGGCCTTTGGCGCTTCTTTATAGACGATTTTGCCATTGCGGCGGACGGCTTCGCCTTTGGTCGTGACAAAGGCCGTTTCTTCCGGATGTTCCCGCCGTTCGCCCAGCGTCATTTTCGGGACTTTCGGCAAGGGGGCTGTTTCTTCGTCGTCCGCTTCCTTCGGTAATTGTCTGGCATGCTTAACTGTTGCCGGGCTGCGGTGCTGGACCCTGCGCAGCGGCTGCGGCTCGCTGTCGTAGCGCGTCTTCGTCTTCGTGTTCCCCTTTTTCTCCGTTTGGGGACTACTCTCGGAGTGTCCTCCGCCGGAATACATAATATAACAAATTACAAAAAAGACGATTGCTATGCCCGCTATGATAGCGTACGGCAAAAAGTTTGTCATGTCATCCTCTCCTCTATTTTATCAAACTTCTTTCCTCATTGTAGCATAAGATGACGTCATGAGCTACTCCCTATTGCCGATTAATTGCCCCTTTCGTATAATAAAAGGGTAAATTGTTTTTTTGCCCTTCAAAGGAGTCTTTTTCATGCAAAAATATAAAGCCATCGTCTTCGATATGGACGGTACCGTCCTGGATACGCTGGACGAATTGACGAAAAGTTTGAACTATGTTTTCGCCTGCCACGGCCTGCCCGCCATGACGCAGGATGCCATCCGCCCCTGCCTGGGCTTCGGCTACGACGGCTTCATCGACAAGGCCGCTCCAGATGCGCCGGAAGGCCTGCGGCGGACGATGACGGAAGAATTCATCGCCTACTACAGCGCTCATTGCCAGACGACGACCTTCCCCTACACCGGCATCCCCCAGGTCCTGGGCCGGCTCAAAGCGGCCGGCTATCACATGGCCATCGTCTCCAACAAAGGCCAGGGCGCCGTTTCCGAGCTGCACGACGAATATTTCAAGGACTACGTCGATTTCTCCTTGGGCGAAACGCCGATGTACCGCAAAAAACCGGCACCGGACATGGTCTGGGAAGCCCTGAAGCGCCTGGGCTGTGCCAAAGACGACGCCATCTACGTCGGCGACTCGGAAGTCGACAAAGAAACGGCCGATAACGCCGGCCTCGACGCAGCCCTCGTCACCTGGGGCTTCCGCGACCGGGACTTCCTCAAATCCCTCCAGCCGACATACCTCATCGACACACGGGAAGAACTGGGGGAACTCTTCGGAGTGTGAAGCTTCGTGGCTCGTGGCTCGTAGGGGCCGTCCCAAAGGGCGGCCCGCCTTGGGGCTAGGGGTTAGGGGTTAACTGCTAACTGCTAATAAAAAAAGCTGTCCTATGAGGACAGCTTTTTTGCGAACTGCGGCTTGCGGGACGCCCTTTGGGCGTCCCCTACTACGGCCTGCGAACGGCCGCCTGCGACCTGCGGGACGCCCTTTGGGCGTCCCCTACAAATCACTTCATCACGTCGTTCTGGACGGAGGTGATGGCGCTTGATGTGGTATCATCTAAGAGTTTGGAATAGAGTTGTTTTGTTTCTTTTTTCGTGTTTTCTGTCGTCACAGCCGTGTCTTCCTCTGTGTCTGCCTGTCCGGCTACCTGGATGATGGGTGCTTTTCCGGCAATGGGTGCTGTTTCCAGGCGGACCCGGCCGGCGCCGACGCGTTTGGCCAGTTCAGCCAGTGTGGTCTTGCTGACGGGATGGCGGACGGTGAGGACGATTTGTTCATTGACGTAGTCCGGCAGGGCGCCGACATAGTTCTGAACGCCTTCGTTGTCGACGACGCAATGGATGGCCTTATTCATGAGCTGGCTGTAATCGCTGTGGCTCAGGGAGACGCGGCGTATCTTGATGGCCTGCGGCTTGGCTACGTCCGTATTGATGCGCTGCTGCAAGTATTTGCTGGGAGCGCCTTTGATGCCCAGGACCAGCGTATCGCCATCCCAGTACATCGTGCCGCTGCGGAAATAGATCGGCACCGAACCGTACTCGGCATTGATGGCCTTGATGAGCTGCGATTCGACCTGGACATGGGATGTATAGTCCCCGTCAGAGTGCATGAGGTGGTAAAACACCTGAGCGGCATCGGCCCGGGTCATGCCTTCTTTGGGATGGAAATAATTGTCTGCCGGCACCATGATGTTCTTGCTGTGCAGGACGTCGATGGCCTTGGCATAGGCCGGATTGATTGACGCGGCATCAGCATAGGGCTTGACGGCCTGGTCCGGGTCGGCCAGCTGATTATACTGCAAGTACCGGTAAATGACGTCGGCAAATTCTTCACGGCTCACCGGTTCTTCGGGATGGAAATTCCCATCCTGATAGCCTGCCAGGATACCCTGGGCGGCGACACTGTTCATAGCATCGCCAGCCGTGCCGGACGGCACATCACGGGCACCGGCCGCTTCCACCGGGGCCAGGGGGATATTGGCTGCCGAGTTATAGAGCAGCTGAGCCAAGTCGCCGCGGGTCAGGACCCGGTTCGGTTCAAAGGAATCCCCTGTGACAAAGGTCAGGCACTGCGTATCATAGAGGTAATCGACAGCCGCGCGGTCGGTCAGGCTGCCCAGGTCCGTATAAGGGGCATCGGCCGAAACGGCACTGACAGACAAGATGGCCGCAGCTGCCAGGACGGCAGCGATTTTATTCCGTACCATGGAAATCCTCCTCTGCTGCGATTACTGAATGACGATGCGAAGGGCACTGCCCAAAGCTTTATTGAGGTTATTCTGCGTTTCTTTAGAAATGGAGCTGACCGTAAGGACGACTTTTTCATTGAGGTAATCCGGTTCCGTCGAAACGGTGGCATTCGTCGCTTCCGTAGCCTTGTAAATCTTTTCGGCCTGGGCCATGAGGTTCTTGTAGTCGTCATAGCTGTACGTCGATTTCTGGACATAGACCGATTCAGCCGGGATATCTTTGTCGGCGGCAATAGCATCGGCCAGCTTCTGCTTGTTCTTCGGGTCTTTGACGCCGATGTGGAGCTTGTCGCCCTGCCAGTACATAATGCCGTCAGCGGCAAAGGCTTTGACCGAACCGTAGACGTCTTTGATGTCCTTGAAGGCCTTGGCTTCCAGGCCGTCCTGGCTCTGCGTCGTTTCCTTGACGCCGGTCAGGATGCGGTAGAGGACGTTGACGGCTTCGCCGCGGGTGACGTACTGTTTCGGGTTGAACATGTTGTAGTTGCCGCCCTTCATGTAGCCGGCAGCGGCCAGGGCGTCGACAGCCTGGCGGGCCCAGCTGGAAATCTTGGCTTCGTCGGCATAGGGAGCGGCCCCTTCGAGGGTGTTCATGCCTTTATAGGTCATGTAGTTGTAGGCGATGACGGCGAATTCTTCACGGGTGATCTTCTGTTCCGGTTTGAACGTACCGTTGCTGTAACCGCTCATGATCTGTTTGTCGACCAGCGAAGCGATGGCCCGTTCGGACCAGCGGCCCTTGACGTCGCTGAAATTGGTCGTCTTGACTTTGGAGTCTTCGCCGATCATGTTGTTGATGATGGCAGCTGCCCCTTCACGAGTAATGTCTTCGTTCGGGCGGAACTGGCCGTTCGTGCCGCTGATGTAGTGCTGATTATAAAAATACTGGATAGCGTCTTTGCCCCAATAATTGCTGATATCCGTAATCCCCGTCGAGGCGGCAAAAGCCGACGTGCCGAGGGCGGCTGTCAGGGCCGTAATGACCATCAATTTTTTGTACTTGTTCATGATTCATTCGCTCCTATCTATGTCAGTGTCGTAAAGGATACATGGATTGCATACCTATGTTTCATATCTTATTTATTTTATCACACCCCGCCCTATTAGGGAAGGCATAGAGCCGTGATTTGCAGGCCTCAATAGGCATCGAAGATGGCCTGTATCTTATCCCGGTCCGTCGTATGGGGCAATGCCAGCTGCAGGAGGATCTTAGCCTTCTGCGGCGTCAGGGAGTCGGCCGTGACCGTTCCGTCATAAGCAGGGACCTGGGTGACCATACCGCCCAGGGCGCGGGCGGCGCGGACGACGACGAGTCCCTGTTCCATCAAGGGCTGCAAGGCCTGCCAGACTGGTTCAGGTACCTTGCCGTGACCGAGGCCGGCCAGGACGATGCCCGCCTTCCCGTCTGCCAGACGGCATACGTCGTCGGCAGTGAGTCCTACGTAGGCATAGACGATGGCCACAGCCGGCAGTTCCTTAGGCGCAGCCAGGTCCGATGACCACGTATGCTTGCGCAGGGGCTGTTGGTACAATCTGGGCCGGCCGTCCTGCATATAGCCCAGGCTGCCCATCTGACGGCCCTTGAAGGTATCGACATGGGTCGTATCCGTCTTTTCGACGAAGCGGGCACTGTGGACGATGCTGTTCATGACGATGACGACGCCGTATTTCCCCAGGTCCGTCCAGGACGCGGCCTGGACCGCTTCCAACAGGTTCAGCGGCCCATCGGCACTGATGGCCGTAGCCGGCCGCATGGAGCCCGTGAGGACGACGGGCTTGATGGTGTGGACCGTGAGGTCGAGGAAATACGCCGTTTCCTCCATCGTATCCGTACCGTGGGTGATGACGATGCCGTCCACGTCTTCCCGGTCGGCTATTTCCTGGACCCGATTGGCCAGAGACAGCCATAAATCTTCAGTCATATCCGAACTGTCGATGTTGCAGAACTGTTCGCCCTGCACGTCGGCATAGTCCGCCAGCTGAGGCACGGCCGCCAGCAATTCGTCAATCGACGTCTGGCCGGCAGCATAACCCGTCAAATCATCGGCCGACGCGGCCCTGCCGGCAATCGTTCCGCCGCAGGCCAGTACATATATCTTCTTTTTTTTCATTTCTCATAGCTCCCCTCTGCAATGATGATATGGTTCTACTTTACCACAAATTGGGGGTTAGTGGCTAGTAGGGGCCGTCCTGAAA
>CABQJB010000077.1 GCA_902464195.1 uncultured Megasphaera sp. | reverse complement strand
TCTTTTGAGTCTGTTGCCGCGAAGCGGCGTTTGAGTCCGAGGCGGCCTGCGAACTGCGGTCTGCGGCCTGCGGGGCCGTTAGGCTCCAAACTCGATGAACGAACTACGACCTACGACGAACGGCTTCACATTCCGCCGTCAGGCCCCAAACACATTCAAAAGGCACTGGCTAGGTCTGCACCGATGTTGTATAATAGAGACTGGATTTGTAAAGAAAGGATAGAACATACATGATTACACGCAACCAAATCATTCATTATACATCGGATGAGCTCATCCGGGTATCTATTGCCTTGACGACGGGCATCGTCGAGAAGGCACGGCAGCGCCATAATTTGTCGCCTGTTGCCAGTGCGGCTCTGGGCCGGACGATGACTGGCGCAGCTCTGTTGGCTGGCGATTATAAGAATCACGAAGGCGTTTCCCTGAAGGTCGCCGGTGACGGGCCCTTAGGCGCCGTCCATGCAGATTGCTTCGATACGAATAAGCTCCGCGGCTATGTGGATAATCCCCAGGTCGACCTGCCGCTGAAGGCCAACGGCAAGCTCGATGTGGCAGCCGGTGTCGGCCAGCACGGTCAGTTGACGGTGACGCGTTTCACGCCGGAAAAGACGACCTATACGAGCCAGGCCGATTTGGTGTCCGGTGAAATCGCTGAAGATATCGCTTACTATCTGTTCACATCGGAACAGGTGCCGTCGACGATCAGCCTGGGCGTCCTGGTCAAGCAGGATTATACCATTGCTGCAGCCGGCGGTTTCCTCGTCCAGGCTTTGCCGGGCGCAAAGGATGAAGACCTGGCCCGCGTCGAAGCGAATATCACCCAGGTCGGGGCCTTGACGACGTATTTGCAGGACCATCCCAATGGCGAAGGCCTTATCGACATTATCCTCAGCGGTATGCATTTCAAGGAACTCTACCGGCAGAACCTCTACTGGCGCTGCACGTGCTCGCGCCAGCGCTTCGAAAATGCCCTGCTGTCCCTGCGCCAGGAAGATAAGGAAGCCCTCTTGAAGGACCCGCAGGTGGAAATGACTTGTCAGTATTGCGGGGCCAAATACGTGTTGTCTCATGATGAACTGGCAGCGCTGTATGAAGCGGCTGCTCAGCGCCATAAGAAAAATTAATTCCCCAAAGGAGGCTTTACGATGGGACTCATTGCCATCATCGGCGGTACCGGCGTCTGCGACCCGAAGATTTTGTCCAACGTCCACGAAGACTATATGGATACCTTTTACGGGACCATCCATTATTGGCAGGGGACGTATAAGGATAAGGAACTCGTCTTTTTACCCCGCCACGGCCGGAATCATTCCATTCCGCCACACCTCATCAATTACCGGGCCAATATCCTGGGTCTGAAGCGCCTGGGCGTCACGGCCATCTTGTCGACGACGGCTGTCGGCTCGCTGAACCGCGATGACAAGCCGGGCGACTTCGTCCTGCCCGACCAGTTCCTGGACTTTACCAAATGCCGTCATACGTCGTTCTTTGATGGCGGTGAAAACGGCGTCGTCCACGTCGACATGACCGAACCGTATTGCCCGACCCTGCGCCGGACCGTAGCGGCTGCGGCCCAGACCCTCGGCGGCTATACGCTCCACGATAAGGGAACTTATGTCTGCACGGAAGGACCCCGCTTCGAGACGCCGGCTGAAATCAGGATGTATGAAAAGCTCGGTGGCGATCTGGTCGGCATGACCAACGTCCCCGAAGTCTGCCTGGCCAGAGAAGCGGAAATCTGCTATGCCACCATTTCCATGGTCACCAATTTTGCCGCCGGCATTTCGCCGACGCCCCTGACCCATGAAGAAGTCGTCGAAGCCATGGCAGAGAATTCACAGCGCCTGCAGCAGCTCATCCTGAAGAGCATCGAGTTATACGATGATAACGATTGCGCCTGCCGCCATACCCTGCAGGCCTATGGAGGGTTCACGGTCTGATGGATACACTGCGCTGGCAAGCGGGCACACTGTTCCTCCTGGACCAGACGAAGCTGCCCTTTGAAGAAATCTATCTGCCCTGCCAGACGTGGCAGGACGTGCGCCAGGCTATTTCTGTCCTGGCTGTCCGTGGGGCGCCGGCTATCGGCGTCGCTGCGGCTTATGCCGTCGTCCTGGCGGCGCGGACCCTGTGCCAGAAAGGGGGAGGTACGCCCTTTTTGACGGCTCTGGAAGCTATCTGCCGGGACCTCGATGCGGCCCGGCCGACGGCGGTCAACCTGCACTGGGCCCTGACCCAGATGATGGCTTGCGCCCGCCAGCATGAAGCCGACGGCGCTGAAGCTGCGACAGCGGCCCTGGAAGAAAAGGCCGTGGCCATCCATAAAGCCGATATTGCCATCAATACGGCCATGGCCCGGTTCGGTGCCGACGAGCTGGAAAAAATCGGCCGTCCCTTGACGCTGCTCACGCACTGCAATGCCGGGGCCCTGGCTACGGCTGGCGTCGGCACGGCGCTGGGCGTCATCCGCGAGCTCCATCGCCGGGGCCGGGTGTCCATGGTCTATGCCGATGAAACGCGGCCCCTTCTGCAGGGCGCCCGCCTGACGGCTTTCGAACTCATGGCTGACCATATCCCGGTGACGCTCATTACCGACAACATGGCGGCCTGGACGCTCAAGACGAAAGGCGTCGATGCCATCATCGTCGGCGCCGACCGCATCGCCGCCAATGGCGATACGGCCAATAAAATCGGGACTTACGGCCTGTCCCTGATGGCACGGGAACTGGATATCCCCTTGTATATTGCCGCACCGGCTTCGACTTTCGATTTGTCTATTGCCGACGGCAGCCAGATCCCCATTGAAGAACGGAATCATGATGAAGTCCGTTCTTTCCGGGGTGCGGCGGCAGCCCTCCCCGAAACGCCCGTCTTCAATCCCGCCTTCGATGTGACGCCTCATGAAAATATCCGCGCCATCGTGACGGAACAGGGCATCATCTACCGGCCGGATGCTGTATCCGTACCGGCGTTTTTCCAACACTAATTCATTACAGAAAGAGGTCTTACTCGTATGGAATCTATTATTCGCGATATCAAGTTAGCTAAAAGCGGTCATGAAAAAATCAGCTGGGTCGATCGTCACATGCCGGCCCTCAATGCCATTGGCGACAAACTGAAAGCCGACCAGACCTTTAAGGGCAAAACGATTTGCGTCAGCGTCCATCTCGAAGCCAAGACGGCCTATTTGGCAGAAGTCCTTCATCGCGCCGGCGCCAACGTCATCGTTACCGGCAGCAACCCCTTGTCCACCCAGGACGACGTCGCTGCAGCCCTCGTCGAAGATGGCTTGACCGTCTATGCCTGGTATGGCGCAACGGACGAAGAATACTTCGATTTCCTCAATAAATCCCTGGACCATCATCCGGACATCATCATCGATGACGGCGGCGACCAGGTCCATCTCCTGCACACGACGCGGGCCGATGCCATGGAAAACCTTCTGGGCGGTACGGAAGAAACGACGACTGGCGTCAACCGTCTCCACGGCCTCGACAAAGCCGGCGAATTGAAGTTCCCTATGATCGCAGCCAACGATTCGTACTGCAAATACCTCTTTGATAACCGTTATGGCACAGGCCAGTCCACGTGGGACGGCATCATGCGCACGACGAACCTGACCGTCGTCGGCAAGAAAGTCGTCGTCGCCGGCTATGGTTGGTGCGGCAAAGGCTGCGCTATGCGTGCCAAAGGCCTGGGTGCTCATGTCATCGTTACCGAAGTCGATCCGATCAAAGCCATTGAAGCTGTTTTCGACGGCTTTGAAGTCATGCCCATGGCCGAAGCGGCTAAAGTCGGCGATATCTTCGTCACCCTGACTGGCGACAAAGACGTCATCCGCGGCGAACACATGAAGAACATGAAAGACGGCGTCGTTCTGGCCAATGCCGGTCATTTCGATGTAGAAATCAACAAGCCCGAACTGGAAGCCCTGGCAGTCCGCCACTTTGAAGCCCGCCACAATATCGAAGGCTATGAACTCCCGAACGGCCATGTCATCAACTTGCTGGCTGAAGGCCGCCTGGTCAACCTGGCTGCCGGCGATGGTCATCCGGCTGAAATCATGGACCTGTCCTTTGCTGTTCAGGCCCTGGCTGCCAAATACATCCTTGAACACCATGCCGAACTGGGCAACCATGTCTATGTCCTGCCTCATGAAATCGATACGGAAATTGCCAAGATTAAACTGGCTTCCATGGGCTATGCCATCGACACGCTCAGCGAAGAACAGCGTAAATATCTGAATCTCGATTAAGGACCAGGAGGGGAAACGATGAAAAAACTGATTCAGCACGTAGCCCTCTACCAGGACCACCACGTCTTAGAAGGCCAGAATATCGCCATCGACGGCTCACGCATTACCGGTTTTCCCGAAGCGCCGAAGGTATCAGACTACGACGAAGTCATCGACGGCAAGGGCATGCTGGCCCTGCCGGGCTTCGTCAACACCCATAACCATGTCGCCATGACGGTCTTCCGCAGCTATGCCGACGACATGCAGCTCATGGACTGGCTGGAAAAGAAAATCTGGCCGGCTGAAGCCAAATTGACAGATGATGTCATTTACGCCCAGTCCATGCTGGGCATTGCCGAAATGATCCGCTGCGGTACGACGGCTTATGCCGATATGTACGACCACATGGATCAGGAAGCCCGCGCCGTCGAAGAATCGGGAATCCGGGCCTGCTTGTGCCGCGGTAGTATCGGTATCGGACCGAATGCCCAGGCCGGCCTCGACGAAAACCGCCAGCTCTTCCTCGACTGGCACGGCAAGGCCGATGGCCGCATTACGGTCATGATGGGACCTCATGCGCCCTATACGTGCCCGCCCGATTATCTCCACAAATTCGTCGACCAGGCACGGGAACTGGGTGCCGAAATCCATATCCACCTCAGCGAAACCAAAGGGGAAGTGGAAAACATCAAGCAGCAATACGGTAAATCGCCGATTGCCCTGATGGATGAAATCGGCGTATTGGACTGCGGCTGCCTGGCTGCCCACTGCGTCTGGGTCGATGACGACGATATGGATATCATGGCGGCAAAGCACGTCCGCGTCGCCCACAATCCGGGCAGCAACCTCAAGCTGGCCAGCGGTATCGCACCGGTGCCCAAGATGCTGGCCAAAGGCATCACGGTCGGCCTCGGTACCGATGGGGCATCGAGCAACAACAATCTCGATATCGTCGAAGAAATGCGCCTGACTACGCTCATCCACAAGGCCAATACCCTGGACCCGCTGGTCATCCCGGCCGAAACGGCCATCAACATGCTGACCGAAGGCGGCGCCAAGTGCCTGGGCTATACGGACATCGGCAAACTGGAAACAGGCTATAAAGCCGATATCACCCTCGTCGACCGCGAAGGCCTGCACTGGTACCCCAAGAACGACACCCTGAGCCTCATGGCCTACAGTGCCAACAGCATGGATGTCGATACGGTCCTGGTCAACGGCGAAGTCCTCTTGCGTCATAAAGAATTCACCAAACTGGATATCGAAAAGATCAAAGCCGAAGCCGAACGGACCCGGAAGAAACTCTTTGCACAGATTTAGTTTTAGTAGCTCGTAGTTCGTGGTTCGTGGCTCGTAGGGGCCGTCCTGAAAGGCGGCCCGCTTGTGGGAATCCCGGAACACCGTATGTATGGGTACTCCCGCTTTAAATTTAAAATCATCGGCTAACCACTAGCCACTAGCCCCTAACAACTCAAATGGTCTGTCACACATGCGACAGACCATTTTTTTACTGATTAAACGTTTGACACTTTACATATTTAATATAAAATGATATAATTCCTAGTATATTAAATATAAAATATGTAATTACTTGCTTTTTTGTGAATGCTTTGGGACGCTGTCTTCGTAAAGGGGGAGTTTGTATGGATGTCGGTATGATTTTGAAGGATGTCAATAATTTCGTCTGGGGACCTGTCATGTTGGCCTTTCTGGTCGGGACGGGCATTTTCCTGACGATCCGTCTGAAATTCCTGCCTTGGCGGAACCTGCACTATTCCATCATGATGATTTTCCGCAACGGCAAGCATGCCGGCGACATTTCGCCGTTCCAGTCGCTCATGACGGCCCTGGCGGCTACTGTCGGCACGGGTAACATCGTCGGCGTCGCCACGGCCATGGTCCTGGGCGGACCGGGGGCTCTGGTCTGGATGTGGATCAGTGCCTGCTTCGGCCTTTCGACGAAGTATGGTGAATCGGTCCTGGCCGTCAAATACCGTGAAACGAATAGCGTCGGTGAAATGTGCGGCGGTCCGATGTATGCCATGAAGAACGGCATCAAGAACAAGGTCTGCGGGCACACCCTGGCCTGGCTCTTCGCCTTCTTTGCCGTCTGCGCGTCCTTTGGCATCGGCAATATGACCCAGGCCAATTCCATTTCGGCAGCCCTCTTTACGAGCTATGCCATCCCGACGTATCTCGTCGGCGCCGTCATTACCGTTTTGTCCCTGGCCATTTTCCTGCGGGGCATCAAGGGCATCGGCCGTGTTTCCAGTGTCGTCGTCCCCTTCATGGCAGCTTTCTATTTCGTCGCTTCTATCATCGTCATCGTCGCCAACTGGGCCGCTGTGCCGGCTGGCGTCGCTGAAATGTTCCGCATGGCCTTTTCCTTCGATTCCGTCGCCGGCGGTATCGGCGGCACCGTCGTCGCTTCAACCCTCCAGGCGATGCGCTGGGGCGTCGCCCGTGGTGTCTTCTCCAATGAAGCCGGCCTCGGCTCGGCTCCGATTGCCGCTGCAGCAGCCCGTACGGACCATCCGTCCCGCCAGGGCTACATCAATATGACCGGGACTTTCTTCGATACCATGATCATCTGTATGCTGACCGGCCTGGTCATCGCCTCGTCGGGGACGCTGGGGACCATCGACCCGTCGACGGGGAAACTCGTCACCGGGGCCCAGCTGACCATCCTGGCCTTTAGCTCTGTCTTTGGCGAATACGGCAAGCTCATCGTGTCCGTCGCCCTGGCTCTGTTCGCCTTTTCGACTATCCTGGGCTGGGAATATTACGGCGAGAAGGCCTTGGAATACCTCATCAAGGCCCGAGCCGTCATCGTCGGCTACCGTATCATTTTCAGCCTTATCACCTTCGTCGGCGCTACGACGACGCTGGATATGGTCTGGAATTTCTCCGATACCATGAACGGCTTGATGATCATCCCGAACCTCATCTGCCTCATTTGGCTGAATAAGGATATTGCCAAGGAATGTTTCGAGTTCCAGGAAAAAGTCGTCGTCCGGGAAAAACAGGGCGAAGAAGTCGACTACGAAGAAATCACGGCTCATTAAGTCTTGCAAGTCCACCCTTTCCTTGTATAATGGAAGTATAGATTTCCAGTACAGGGGAAGGGTGATTTTTATGCATATGAAGAAAAAAATAGCCGCTGCCTGTGTGGCAACCATGGCCGCGTTTTCACTGCCCATGGGCATCGTGCCGGTCCAGCCGGTCCAGGCGGACCTCATTACCGATGTCATCGGCGGCTTTCAGGTGAAATCGGCCTTGAGCAAACAGATTAAGCATTACGACACGACCAAAGAGGGGCAGAGCGAGATTTACCAGTCCGTTACCAAGCAGACCGGCGTCCTTCACAACTCCTATTATGATGAACGCCTGGCTTCCATTATGAACCGCCTCAGCGCCAGCATCGCCCAGACCGACTCCAGCATCAAGACCTTGCCGTACCGTTGGTATGTCAGCCCGGACACGACGTTCAATGCAGCCTGCACTATGGGCCACGTCATGGTCGTCAACAAGGGCATGTTCGACCTGGTCAGCAACGATGATGAAATCGCCGTCGTCTTAGGTCATGAAATGGGGCACGGCCAGAAACACCACGTCGCCAATTCGACGCAGAAGAAGGTCAATGTCGAAATCGGAAAGATGGTCCTGGCTGATACGATCGGCGGCTCAGGCCTGAACAACCTCATCCTCAATACGGTCAGCAATCAGATCGAAACGGTCCATATCGACAGAGCTGCCGAATGGGAAGCGGATAATCTGTCCTTCGATTATATTACCCGGGCCGGCTATAATCCCGGTGCGACGGCAGCCATCTGGCAGCGGGTCATGGAAAAATACGGCAATAACCAGAGCGATTTCGTCGGTGAAATCTTCTCGCCGTCAGACCATCCGTCTCATCAGGAACGGCGTGACAATTATGCCAACAAGCTCTATGAAATGAGCGGCAAACACGCCAGCGTCAAAGACGGTACGGTCTACGTCAACGGCAAGAAATTCATCAAGCCCGCCGCTACATCCAGCATGAGCAGTGCTGAACGGTCCTATTTCGTCCTGGGCAACCTGGCCGCAGCCTACCAGAACGGCCACAGCAAGCAGCAGGCTACGGTGTCCGGCGGTACCCTCTACTTAGGGGCACAGAACATCATGACGCCGGTCAACGGTGACCCGTCGGCAGAAGAACTGGCAGCACAGCTCAATAAAATCAAATAATGACGGAAACGAATGGCCTGTATAATGGCGAAAAACGATATAAGAAAGAGGAGATTATTCATGAAAATCAGAACGGCTACGATGGCCGATTTAGCTGCTGTGACGGCTGTAGAGAAAGCCTGTTTCCCGCCGGCGGAAGCGGCGACGGCCGATGAATTCCGGGACCGCCTGGCCCATTATGCAGCCCATTTCTGGCTGCTCTTCGATGAAAAGGGGACCCTTGTGTCCTTCGTCGACGGCATGGTGACGGATGAACGGGATTTGACCGATGAAATGTACGCCCAGGCGGCCATGCATGACGAAAAGGGGGCCTGGCAGATGATTTTCGGCGTCAACACACTGCCTTCGTGCCGCCGTCATGGCTATGCCGGGAAGCTCCTGGAAGCAGCCATTGCCGATGCCCGGCAGCAGGGACGACAGGGCCTGGTCCTGACCTGTAAAGACAAGCTCCTCCCGTACTACGCGAAATTCGGCTTCCAGAACGAAGGCGTCAGCGCCTCCGTCCACGGCGGTGCCACGTGGTACCAGATGCGGCTGGCTTTTTGAGTAGTCGTCGTGCGGCAAGCCCTTGTTTAATCCATAAAAAACGTGTATAATTAAATTTAATATGATGATTTTTATGTATATCGACAGGGGAGATGTGTTTGTTCATGAATAAAACGATCGTTACGTCTATTTTTGTCGTATTGGCCTTATTATTATCGACGACATGGGATTTGCTGGCTGTCAAGATCTTGCTGACAGGCTGTCTCATGGGCTGGCTGGCCCGGACTATCGTCGCCAATTTCCAGGCCAATGCCAAAAAAGCCGCTGCCCGTAAGATGCGGGTTCGCCGTCCGCGTGCGGCCCAGCAC
>CABQJB010000076.1 GCA_902464195.1 uncultured Megasphaera sp. | reverse complement strand
CCCCCTGGGAGCCACGACCCACGAACCACGACCCACGAGCCACTAACCACTAACCACGAGCCACTAACAACCCCGGTGTCTTCATCTGGCGTTCGCTGCACTGGTTGACATAGTTATAGAGCAGGGCTTCCAGGAATTTCAGGTCGGCCATGCGCAGGTTCACTGTTTCCTTTGTTCCCCAGGGATAGTGGACCAGGGTCTTCCAGGTCTGGCGTACAGACGGCGTCAGGGGCAGTTCTTTCATGTTTTCCGGCGTCTCATCATCGATGTAATAGACGGGCTGCTGACAATATCCCTGGCCCTGATAGAAGATGCGGGCCGTGTCTATGTCCGGCAGGAATCCCGTCAGGGCCATGAGCTGCCAGCCGGCGATGATGGTGACGATGCGGATGTCCTTGAGTTCGATGGCCCGGCCATAGAGGCGGACCAGGTTGTACAGGACCTCATCAGCTCCACCGCCGGCCATGAAGAGGACTATTTCGACGAAGATCTGCGAGTAGACATAGCCGTCCCAGGTCAGCTCACGGAGGCGCTGGTTACTGCGGCAGTCGTATTCCGTCAGCGTATAGACGCCGTCTTTTTCAAAGACATCAAAGGTCATCTCGGCCAGGGGCGTCAAGGCGCCATAGCCCATCTTGCCCTGGGTGCTGCGGCGGGCCAGGACGTGGAGGATACCGGCCTGCCGGGTCAGGACGGTGACGACGAGCTGCTTGGCACTGGTTTTGCGGACGGTCAGGATGATGCCTTCATAGGACCGCGACGGCTTGCGTCCATAGTAGCCGCTACGATTCACGGGACGTATCTTCTTCCCCGCTGTCTTCCCCATCGACAGCCGCTTCCGGCAGGGGCACGGCTTTCAAGCGGACGATGCGGAAACGCTGCATTTCCAGGACCGTAAAGCAGTAGGCGCCGATAGTGACTTCATCGTGGACCTTCGGCGTATGCCCCAGGGCATTGAAGACGTAGCCGCCGATAGTATCGGTATCGACGTCGTCTTCGACGGGGATGTGCAGCAGCTCTTCGACGTCGTCGAGGAGGACTGTCCCGGCAAATTCATAGGCGCCGTCGGGCAGGGGCTGGATTTCTTCCTTTTCCTGGGTATGTTCGTTCTGGATCGTGCCGACCAGTTCTTCCAGGATGTCTTCCAGGCCGATGAGGCCGACAGTGCTGCCATATTCATCGACGACCATGGCCAGGTAGGTCCGGCGCATACGCATCAGCTGGAGGAGCTTCGATGCCGGCATGATTTCCGGGACCATGAGGATAGGCCGCTTGATTAGGTTCAGGTTGCTGCGCTTGTGGATATAGAGGTCCATGATGTCCTTGATGTGGACCAGACCCAGGACATGGTCCTTATCGTCTTCACAGAGAGGATAGCGCGTATGCCGTGACTGGCGGATGGTCTGCAAATGCTGGTTCATCGTATCTTCCGTATAGAGGCAGACGATGTCCTGGCGGGGCACCATGATTTCCTTGGCCAGGCGGTCGGCGAAATCGAAGACGTTGCCGATGAGTTCACTTTCGACCTGGTCGATTTTCCCTTCCTTGTGGCTGGCCGTGACCAGCATGCGGATTTCATCTTCTGAATGAGCCATATCGATTTCGTTGGTCACATCGAGGTTGCGGTCTGCCAGGATAGCCCGACCCAGCCAGTTGCCGAAGAGGATGAAGGGCATGAAGGGCCGGCTCCAGGGCTGGATGAAACGGCGCAGGGCCTTGAGGCTCTTTTCCGGGCGCTGGAGGCCGATGGACTTGGGAATGAGTTCGCCAAAGACCCAGAGGATGAAGCAGAGGACGATGGCAGCGCAGACTTCGATGAGCCAGATGAGCCATGTATGGCCGATATACGGGGCCAGCAGGCCGTAAAGACCATAGAGACCGCAGAAACCGGCAGCCCCGGCGATGAGGCCGGACAAGGCCATGCCGAGCTGGGCCGTCCCCAGAAAGACGATGGGCTTGTCGTAGAGGGACAAGAGCGGTTTCAACGACGTATCGCCATCGCGGACGAGTTCTTCCAGGTATTCCCGGCGCAGCTGGGCAAAGGCGAATTTGCCCGTAACACAGATGGCACTGACGACCAGGCAGACGAGGAAGACGAGCAGACATTGGACAATCGATTGTACTTCCATCATGCGCCCCCTACTCGTTCTTATAGCCCAATTCGCTGAGGGCGCCCGACTTATTGCGCCAGTCCCGCTTGACTTTGACCCAGATATCGAGGTAGACCGAAGAACCGAGGAGGTTTTCGATTTCCTGGCGGGCCAGGTTGCCTACTTCTTTGAGGACTGTGCCGTTCTTGCCGATGACGATACGCTTCTGCGAATCCCGTTCAACATAAACTGTGACCCGGATATAAACCTTGTTATGGCCGCGGTCCTTCATTTCTTCGACATAGACGGCGATGGCATGGGGCACTTCGTCGCGGGTACAGCGGAAGAGCTTTTCCCGGACGATTTCAGCGACCAGGAGCCGTTCCGGCTGGTCCGTGATCATGTCGTCAGGGAAATATTTCGGCCCTTCCGGCAGAATCTTGCGCAGTTCATCGACGACGGCATCGACGTTGTCCCCTTTCAGGGCGGAAATGGGGATGACCTGGGCGAAAGGATAGAGTTCGGCATATTCCGTAATCTTATGCAGTATCTCTTCTTTCGTCATGAGGTCGACTTTATTGATGATCAAGAAGACCGGGACGCCGACGTCTTTCAGCTTATCCAGGACGAAAAGGTCGCCAGGGCCTTTCTTTTCGTTGCCCGAGATGAGGAACAGGACGGCGTCGATGTCGCGCAGGGACTGATAGGCCGCTTCATCCATGAATTCCCCCAGCTTATGCTTCGGCTTGTGGATGCCTGGTGTGTCGAGGAAGACAATCTGACATTCGTCGTCCGTATGGATGCAGAGGATGCGGTTGCGCGTCGTCTGGGCCTTATCGGAGACGATTGAGACTTTATGCTTGATGATGCGGTTGATGAGTGTCGACTTGCCGACATTCGGGCGGCCGACGACGGCGACGAAACCCGATTTAAATGATTCCATAGATATAGTAATTCCTCCCTTATAATTCTTCGCCTTCGCGGACATAGCCCAGGCGCTGTAAAATAAATTCTTCTTCTTTGCGCATTTCTGCTTTATCGTCCGGTTCCATATGGTCATAGCCGAGGATATGCAGCATGCCGTGGATGGTCAGATAGGCCAGTTCCCGTTCAAAGGAATGGCCGTATTCATCGGCCTGTTCCTGGACTTTTTCCAGGGAAATGATGATGTCCCCCAAGAGGGCCGTATCGGGGCCGTCATAGCCGTCTTCTTCCCCTTCATTGAGGGCAAAGGACAGGACGTCCGTCGGCCGGTCGATGTTGCGGTACTGTTTGTTCAATTTATGGATATAGTCGTTATGGCACAGAAGGATGCTGATTTCAGCCTTCGGTCCCAGGCCGTAGACCAGAGCGGCTTCTTCACAGACGCGGTCGATGACTTTTTCATATTCATCGTGCTGGAACGACGGATCTTCGTAATTGATGTTGATATTCATGGCAATTCCCCCAATCTAGTGATCGTGATTATAATAAGTTTCGTAAGCCCTGATAATGCGGCCTACCATATCGTGACGGACGACGTCTTCATCGCTGAAGTAGACCATACCGACGCCGCGGACGTCTTTGAGTATCTTTTCGGCTTCGGTCAGGCCCGACATGCGCCGGTCGACGAGGTCGATCTGGGTCGCATCGCCGTTGACGACGACCCGTGAATGGTTGCCCATACGGGTGAGGAACATCTTCATCTGTTCCCGCGTCGTATTCTGGGCTTCGTCGAGAATGATGAACGATTCTTCCAGGGTCCGGCCGCGCATGTAAGCCAGCGGCGCCACTTCGATGATATTGCGGTCGATCATCTTCTGGAACTGGTCATAGCCGAACATGTCAGCCAGGGCATCGTAGAGCGGGCGCAGGTACGGATCGATTTTTTCCTGCAGGTCGCCGGGCAGGAAACCCAGTTTTTCCCCGGCTTCGACAGCCGGCCGGGTCAGGATGATCCGTTCGACTTCGCGGTTCTTGAGATAAAAAGCTGCCAGGGCTACGGCCAGATAGGTCTTGCCCGTCCCGGCCGGTCCGATGCCGAAGGTGACCAGGTTCTTGCGGATGGAATCGACGTAGCGTTTCTGGCCCAGCGTCTTGGGCTTGATGAGCCGGCCCCGGGCAGAAATGCCGACCGTATCTTCATAGAGGTTGTGCAGCGCCTCCGACTGGCCTTCTTTGATGAGTTTGGCCGAATAGCGGACGTGCTGCGTCGTCAGATACGTATTTTCCCGGAACAAGTAGCGCAGGACGCGGAAGACTTCGGTCACATAGGCCACATCCTCTTCGCTGCCGACGATCATGGCCGTATCACCGCGGACGGCAATGCGGCAGTCCGGGAATTCGCGCTGCATCGTCTTGAGGAATTCATCTTTCATGCCCAGGACGGCCCGGGCTTCACGCAAATCGGAAAATTGCAGTTTCTTTTCTACCAAAGTGAGATACTCCTTTATTTCATGAATTTACGGACGGCCTTGCCGTGCAGGTAGTCACAGCGGGCTCCCTGGCAGGTGCCGCGTTTTTCCAGTTCTTCATCGATCATGTCGCGGATGCGCCACCAGCCCATGCCCCAGTTGGCGAAGTCCGTCGCTTCCTTCGGCGCCCGGCCGATGAGGCGCTGGAAGACCGTATCGGGCCGGCTGTATTCAAGGAAAGCCACGACACGGCGGACGTACTCTTCGCAGGTCCAGAGCTTGATTTTTCCCTGGGCATACCATTCGGCCATGGCCGTGTTCTTAATGATGTACAGGGCGTGGAGCTTGACTTCGTCAGAACCGAGGGCGGCGATGATCTTAGCCGTCTCGACAGTATCTTCCATGGTGTCCCAGGGTAGGTCGAGGATGACGTGCGTACAGGTCCGGAAAGGGTAATCCCGAAGCATGACCATGGCGTCGATATATTCTGCCACCGTATGGCCGCGGTTGATTTTGGCCAAGGTCTTATAGTTGACGGTCTGCAGGCCCAGTTCGACGAGGATATCGACGCCGTATCGTTCTTTGACGTCGGCCATGATATCCAGATAAGTTCCATTGAGGCAGTCCGGCCGGGTCGCTACGGCCAGGGCCACGATATCGGGCTGGCAGGCGGCGATGAGGTAGTCCCGAAAGCGCTCCGGCGGCAGGTAGGTATTGGTGAAATTCTGGAAATAGGCAATGAACTTATTGGCCTTGTACTTAGGCTTGATGTGGGCCATGTTCTGCTCGATCTGCTGGCCAATGGTCACCGTCGCCGGCAGGTTCTCGTAGCCCGCGCCGATGGAGCCGCAGAAGGCACAGCCCCGGACGCCCAGGGTCCCGTCGCGGTTGGGACAGGTATCGGGGATGCTGATAGGCAGTTTATAGACTTTTTCGCCATATGTTTCTTTTAAATACGTCGAGTAGACGCGGTAACGTTCGTTCACAATGGTTCTCCTTTGACCGGGATGAGGCACCAGTCGGCACGGTCTTTCTTTTTTTCAGCCAGCACATAGGCCTCGCCGGCCGGGACGGGCCCGTAACGGCACAGTTCCCCTTTCAGGGCCGGGCTGGCCGGCCAGATGCGATAGCGCATCTTGATGTCGCGCCAGTTGGTAAAATGATAATCTTTGGCATATTGTCCGAGCCAGTCCTCGTCGCGGAAGATGGCGTCGGTCTGGCTGCGCGGCGCTTCGCACCAGCCGAGGAAATCGGGATGGATGCGGAAACGGAAAAAGGTCAGCATATCCAGGGCCAGCAGCTCCTTGGCCAGAGTCTGCTGGTCTGCTGTCAGCGGCAGGACCTCTTCGATGCAGTGGCAGAGGAAATGACACAAGGACTCATCGGACAAGGCCTTTTGGTCATTATGCAGGACGAGCCACTCGTCTGTCAAGGCCTCATAGAGTTTCATATAATCCGGAGCATAGCAGCGGCCGAGCCAGTTGAAGAAATAAGTGAATTTCCCGGAATTATAAGTCCGCTCGAAAACGTCTTCCAGGACCTTCAGATAGGCGACTTTTTCATAAGGCAGCCACGTCGTCGCCAGGACTTCATAAGGCCCCTGCGGGTCATAGCGGTAATCGTCGGGGTAGTCGCGGCGGATGCCGGATCCCTTGAGGAGTTTCAAGAATCCGATTTGCAATTTATGGGGATGAAGGGCATAGATATCGTTGAAGGACTGGCGCAGATGGCCGTAGTCTTCATAAGGCAGGCCGACGATGAGGTCTAAGTGGAGATGCATCGTCCCCAAGGCGACCAGGCGTTCCATGATATGTGTAATGCGCGGCCAGTCATTATGGCGGTGGATGGCCTGGAGCGTCGGCTCATACGTCGTCTGGATGCCCATTTCCAGCTGTATCCGCCCTTTCGGTGCCTGGGCCAGGAGGTCGATATCATCATCGGTAAGGACGCCGGGCTCGATTTCCAAGTGGAAATTGATGGGCTTATCGACGGCAATCATGTACTCTATGAGCGGCCGGTGATGAGCCGGGCTGCAGTTGAAAGTGCGGTCGACGAACTTGACCTGATGGACGCCGGCATCGACGAAAGCCTGCAGCTCCTTCAGGACCAGCGGAACCGAGCGGAAGCGGACGCGGTCGTTCATGCCGGACAGGCAGTACTGGCAGTGGAAAGGACAGCCCCGGGAGCTTTCATAATACATGATGCGGTGGTCCAGTTCGCGGAAGTCCTGATGCTCGTAAGGAAAAGGCAGGCTGTCCAGTTCTTCCACTTCCTGGAAGGTCTCATCGCCCTGGATGACGCCGCCGACGCGGCCGAGAACGCCAGGGACTTCCGTCCCATCGCGGCCGGCTGCCAGGGATTTCAGGAAAGCCGGTACCATCTCTTCCCCTTCTCCCTGGAGGACATAATCGATATTCTCGTAATCTTCCAGTATCTGCCGGGCCGTATAGGACACTTCCGGGCCGCCGACGAAGACCTTGGTATGAGGAAAGACCTGTTTCACCAGGTCGATGAGGTGACAGGTCATTTCGATGTTCCAGATATAGCAGGAAAAGCCGATGACGTCGGCCTGAAACGAGGCGATGTGGCGCAGGATATCGTAGCTGTTCTGGTTGATCGTATATTCGGCGACGGACACGGCGACGCCCTGGTGGTCACATGCCGTCGACAGGCAGCGCAGAGCCAGGGACGATTGGATGAATTTGGAATTCAAGATGGTAAGCAGTGTTTTCATGAAAGTCCTTCTTTTGATGGTTAATTGTTATATGTACATATAAGTATACCGCAAGGACGGCGTTCTGTCATGTCTTTTCCGCCCCTGGCCGGAGACAGCCTTTTCGCCTGCCCCTTTTTATGATAAGATGAGATAGTATATAGTTTTTCCCCTACGAAAAGGAGGCTTTTCCTTGTTTAAAATAGCACTTGCCCAGACAAATGTCCATCCTGGCAATCCACGGCAGAACACGGCCGTCATGAAAGATTATATCGCCAAGGCCAAGGCCGCCGGCTGCGACCTCATCGTCTTCCCGGAACTCGCCATCCCAGGCTATCTCATCGGTGATATTTGGGACCAGCCTGACTACATCGACGACTGCGTCCGCTTCGGCGAAGAAATCAAGGCCCTGTCCGATGGCCTGGCCATCATCTTCGGCAATGTCGCCAAAGAAACGGATCGGGTCAACCTCGACGGCCGGACGCGGAAGTACAACGCCATGTTCATCGCTTACAACGGCCG
Organism: uncultured Megasphaera sp.; assembly: GCA_902464195.1. Taxonomy (GTDB): domain Bacteria; phylum Bacillota; class Negativicutes; order Veillonellales; family Megasphaeraceae; genus Megasphaera. The sequence goes on along the minus strand of CABQJB010000076.1, from coordinate 1,618 downwards.
CTGGATTTCGCCGGCCCGCTCGCCTTATCCCTTCTACATCAAGACGCTCCTGCCCAACTACCGCGAATTCAGCGACATCCGCTACTTCACATCGCTCATCGAAGTCGCCCAGGAACGCCATGCCTTTCCGGAAGACTTCCTGTCGCCCGTCCAGATTCCCTTCGACGACGGCCGCAAGTTCCGCATGGGGCCGCTCATCTGCGAAGACAGCTGGGATGAAAACTATCCCTTCAAGCCCATGAGCTATTTAGGGAAAATGTACGACATCGACATGTTCATCAACATTTCCAACTCGCCCTTTACCCTGGGCAAGACCCAGCGGCGTCACCGCCTCTTCGGCCAGGCCATCGACAAGGTCCACTGCCCGGCTATCTACGTCAACTGCACGGGCATCCAGAACAACGGCAAGAACATCTACACCTTCGACGGCGCCAGCAGCACGTACCAGAAAGACGGCTCGCAGCACGTCGAATGTACGCCTTTTACGGAAGAAATGGTCATCGTCGACTTCGATGAAAAGGCCCAGCGTTTCGTCTCGCCGTCGCACTTGCAGCCGGAAAAGTCTCCCATCGAAGACATCTACGCCAGCCTGCACTACGGCCTGAAATCCTTCATGGATGCCATTGGCGTCCATAAAGTCGTCCTCGGCGTCTCCGGCGGCATCGACTCGGCCGTCAACGCCGCCCTCTATGCGACGGTACTGCCGCCGGAAAACATCCTGCTGGTCAATATGCCCAGCTGCTACAACTCGGACATGACCAAGAGCCTGGCCAAAGAGCTGGCCGACAACATCGGCTGCCTGTACACGGTCGTCCCCGTCCAGGACAGCCTGGAACTGACGCGGCACCAGTTCGAAGGCGCTAATCTCAGCCAGAAAGGCCAGGACAAGGGCCATCTGGAACTGACCAGTTTCATTGAAGAAAACATCCAGGCCCGCGACCGCTCCAGCCGTATCCTGGCCGCAGCGGCGGCAGCCTTCGGCGGCGTCTTTACGTGCAATGCCAACAAGGCCGAACTGTCCGTCGGCTATGCCACCCTCTACGGCGACAGCGCCGGCTACCTGGCGGCCACGGCAGACCTGTGGAAGCATCAGGTCTACGACCTGGCCCGCTACCTCAATGAAAAAGTCTTCCAGCGCGAAGTCGTCCCCCAGGGAAGCATCGACATCGTCCCCAGCGCTGAACTGTCGGACAAACAGGATATCACCAAGGGACAGGGCGACCCGATCATCTATCCCTATCACGACTATCTCTTCGCCGCCTTCGTCGAACGCTGGCAGCGGGCGACGCCGGAAACCATCCTCGAATGGTACATCAACGGGACCCTGGAAAAGAACATCGGCTGCAGCGTCGACGTCCACCAGATTTTCCCGACAGCCAAAGCCTTCATCGACGACCTGGAACGGTGGTGGCGCCTCATCGCCGGCTTCGCCGTCGCCAAGCGCATCCAGAGCCCGCCTATCCTCTCCATCAGCCGCCGCCCCTTCGGCAATGACCTGCGCGAAGCCCAACTGGCTCCGTACTACACGACACGCTATTTAGAAATGAAAGAACGGCTGCTGGCGAGAGATTAGCCGTTAGGGGCTAGGGGTTAGGGGTTAGTAGTTAGGGGCTAGCAG
>CABQJB010000075.1 GCA_902464195.1 uncultured Megasphaera sp. | reverse complement strand
AACGGCGACCTGCGGCCTGCGTCCTCATAAAGTATTTACACAACTAATCCTTGCATTATCGTGGGGAATACGGTACAATCGCAGTGAGCAATAGCTGTATATTGCACTAGTGGGACAAAAAACGTACCACTAGGAACAGAAACGTCAATCGTTACGTGTACGTGAGTAGAAAAGGAGAAATCTGTATGCTGAAAAAAACAAAGATCGTCTGCACCTTAGGCCCCAGTTCCAATACCCCGGAAATTATCGAAAAGATGATTAAAGCCGGCATGAACGTTGCCCGCTTTAATTTCTCCCATGGTTCTCATGAAGAACATAAACAGCGCATCGACATGGTCCGCGCTGCCTCCCAGAAACTGGGTATCCCGGTTGCACTGCTCCTGGACACGAAAGGCCCGGAAATCCGCTTGGGCAAATTTAAGAATGGTTCGATCATGATGGAAGCCGGCAAAAACTTCACCTTGACGGCTCGTGACGTAGAAGGCGACGAAACCATTGCCTCCATGAACTATAAAGAATTACCGCAGGACGTCAAAGCCGGCGATCACATCCTCTTGTCGGACGGCCTGGTCAACTTGGAAGTTGTCAGCGTCGAAGGTGAAGACATCCATACGAAGATCCTCAACAGCGGCAAGATGAGCGACCGCAAGCGCGTTGCCGTACCGGGCATTGCCATCAACCTGCCGGCTGTTTCTGAAACCGATGCCGATGATATCGAATTCGGCTGCCGCATGAACATGGACTGGATTGCCGCTTCCTTCATCCAGCGCGGTAAAGACGTCCTGACCATCCGCAAGATTTTGGAAAAACATGACAGCCACATGAAGATTATCTCCAAGATTGAATGTCAGGCAGCTGTCAACAACATCGACGACATCATCAAAATGAGCGACGGCATCATGGTTGCCCGCGGTGACCTCGGCGTCGAAGTCCCGGCAGAAGAAGTGCCGATGCTCCAGAAAGTCCTCATCCATAAATGCCAGGCTGCAGGCAAACCGGTCATTACGGCTACGCAGATGCTGGAATCTATGTGCAACAACCCGCGTCCGACCCGCGCCGAGACGAGCGACGTTGCTAACGCCATCCTCGACGGCACGGACGCCATCATGCTCAGCGGCGAAACGGCTGGCGGCCTCTATCCGGTGGAAGCTGTAGAAACCATGGCCCGCGTCGCAACCTTTACGGAAAGCAACTTCACGCCGAAGTCCTATGAAGACGTCGATGCTGAATCGGCTACGACGACGGAATCTATCGGCAAAGCTGTCGTCAAGATTGCCAAGGACCTCCACGCTGCAGCTATCATCGCTTCGACTGAACGCGGCGGCACAGCTCAAATGATTTCTAAATTCCGTCCGGCCTGCCCGATTGTAGCCGTATCGCCGCATGAAGCCATCGTCCGCCGCTTGCAGCTCAACTGGGGCGTCCAGGCCGTCGTCGGCAAAGAAGCCAGCGATACCGATGCCGTCGTCGACAATGCCATCTTTGCAGCCCTCGACAATGACCTCATCAAAGCCGGCGACCTCGTCGTCCTCACGGCAGGTGTCCCCGTTGCCAAAGCCGGTTCGACCAACATGATCCGCGTCCAGGTCGTCGGCGACGTCCTCCTCCGCGGTACCGGTATCGGCCGCAACTCGGCTATCGGCAAAGTCTGCATCGCCGAATCGAAAGAAGACCTGGAAAAGAACTTCACCGACGGCTGTATCCTCGTAGTCCGCTCGGCCCGCGCTGATTTCGTCGACTATATGAAACGGGCCAGCGCCATCGTCTCCGAAGAAGCCGGCCTTACCAGCGAATCGGCCATCGTTGCTATCACCCTCGGCATCCCGACTGTCGTCGGCGCCGCTCACGCAGCCGATACCCTGGAAAATGGCGAAGTCGTCACCGTAGACGCCAGCCGAGGCACTATCTTCCGTGGCGAAGCCAACGCACGATAGGCCTCGCCTGATAGAAAAGGTGTCTACAGTCCGGCTTTTGTAGGGGGGCGCCACGTGGGCGACCCGTTAGGAAATGGGAGAATTTTTCTAGCAAACGGGTTGGGAAATCATACATATCCTGGAGCGGGCGCCCCGCGTGGTCGCCCCTACGATAAAAGGGCTTGTCGTCATACGACAAGCCCTTTTTTGTGTCTAAAATGTGCTCATTGCTTTAGCTGGTTGTTAGAATTTGGGACTATACTTTTAGTCAATTACAACAGTTCTCACTGCAAAGGAGCGATGGTTATGAGATATTCTAAATTTACTGTCATGATGCTTGGTCTGGCCATGAGCCTTTCGGCTTCGCTGGCTTTTGCCAAGGATACGGTTATACCGCCGGTACCGCCTTCGGGTCCGATGCCTCAAGGCGCTCCTCCGCAGGGAAATCCGCCGCAAGGGATGCCGCCGCAGGGGCAGGTCGGGAAATCTTTATCTGACTTTACTGCTGCCCAGCGCATTACCGGCACGGCCCAGACCTTAGCCAACAAGTCGATCCTGGCCAGCGGTTCTGACCAGAATGTCGTCCTGGCTGAACAAGGGGCGGATGTAACCTTGGATACGGTCAACCTCATCAAGACTGGCGATACGACGAGCGGCGACGGCAGCAATTTTAATGGGCAGAACGCCGTTTTCCTGGCTTCTCAGAGTAAGGCCAAGCTGAACAACGTGGCTATCACGTCGCAGGCCGAAGGGGCTAATGCCGTCTTTGCGACTGGTAAGAATGCTGATGTTACGGTAAAGAATACCCAAATCAATACGCAGGGAAATTCTTCCCGCGGTCTCGATGCGACTTATGGCGGGACCATCCATGGTGATCACGTGACTATTTCTACGGCTGGTGCTCATTGTGCCTCACTGGCAACGGACCGGGGCGAAGGCAATGTCTACGTGACGGACAGCACACTTTCGACAAGCGGCCAGGGAAGCCCGGTCATTTATTCGACGGGCAATATCGTCCTGACCAACAGTACTGGCGTTGCCAAAGGCAGTGAAATCGCCTGCGTCGAAGGCAAGAACTCGATTATTGTCGACAATGATATCCTCACGGGCTGCGCCAGCCACGGCGTTATGCTTTACCAGAGTTTTTCCGGCGATGCCGGCACGGGGACGGCTTCCTTTACGGCCCGCCATTCGACACTGCGCAATTATTCCGACGGAGCCATGTTCTATGTGACCAATACGAAAGCCGTCGCCAATATCAGTAATACCGTCATTGAATCGACGAAAAATCCCAACCTCATCGAAGTGACCAGCGACCGCTGGGGGAATAAAGGGAGCAATGGCGGCGACTTTGATTTCACCGCAGCCCGGCAGGCGCTCCAGGGCAACGTCGTCGCCAATTCCATCAGCACCGTTGCAGTCCATCTGACGGACCATTCGACGTGGAGCGGAGCCATGAATCCGAAGCATACGGCGAAGATCGCCTTACTGTCCCTCGACGCCACTTCCGTTTGGGATGTAACGGGTAAATCGTACGTATCGGCCCTGACTGATGACGACCGGACGATGAGCAACATCCACAGCAACGGCTATACCATTTACTATGACAAGAACAACGAAGCCAATGCCTGGCTCCATGGCAAGACGATTACCCTGAAAGACGGTGGCAAAGTGAAACCCTTATAGCCCTATGAATTCCAGCATTTGGATCATGCCGGGAAGGAGGGTATCGACATCCAGCGATTCTTGCAACGTGTGCTCGCCACGGCTGCGGCAGAAGCCGAAGGAAATGGCCGGGATGCCCTGACTCATGGGAATATTGGCATCGGTACTGCCGGCAATGCACGGCGTCGGCAGGCCGTGGCGCCGGCGGATGGCCGTGATGCGGTCTGCCAGGGGATTGGTGTCCAGACGGCTGCAGGGCCGTTCGCCGAGTAGCTGGGTTTGGATATGGACCGTTTCCCCTTTGGTATCGTCCAGGAGACTTTGAAAGGCTTGGTCCAGTTTGTCCAGCTCATCAGCGTTTTCTGAGCGCAAGTCGACAGTGAACACGGCCTTCGCCGCAATGGAATTGACCGTCGTGCCGCCCGTGATGGTGCCGATATTGTATGTCGTCTTTGGCTGGGATGGCACGGACAGCGCATAGAGCTGGCTGATGATGCGGGCCGCTTCGGCAATGGCATTGGACTGGCCGAAATGCATCCAGCTGTGGCCACCGGCAGCTTCGACGGTGATGGCATAGCGGCGGGAGCCGACGGCTGTCGTCACGAACGTATCAAAAGTACAATCGACAGCCACGACTTCGGCAATTCGGTCGTGCCAGTCGGCCATGACCTGCCGCATCCCCTTGAGATTACCCAAGCCTTCTTCGCCGACATCGAAGGCAAAGAGCAGACCCTGCGGCGGCGTGAGCTGTAAATCGTGGAACATTTTAATGATAAATAATAGACCGGCGATACTGGCGCTGTTGTCACTGCACGACGGCGCCGATAAAATATGACCTGTCTGGTGGATATGGATTTCCTGCAAATCCTGGAATACCGTATCCATATGCGCGGTGTAAAGGGCGACCTTTTCACCGCTTTTTACATGGCAGGGATAGACCACATTTCCAGCGGCATCGCGATACGCCTCGGCGGCGCCCCATTGATGCAAAAGATTCAATATCCATTCGCCCTTGGCCTGTTCATGCCCGGTCGGTGAAGGAATAGAAATAATATCACAAAGCCATTCCATAAAATCACGGCCGTGATTCCGTACATATTGCTCAATCTCTTCATTCATGATGATGACTCCTCTCTCAGCATGGTAACCTTATTATAGCATGGAAAAGACGCAGACCGCAGTTCGCAGGCCGCAGGCCGCCGCGGTCCTGCGGACCGCAAAAATACACGGCCAACGGCCTTGTGCGTAGGGGCCGCCTGGGTAAGGCGGCCCGCTGTGATGTTTAACCACAGCTTATTCGAGTATAATGGCAGGTTTTTATGAGCTACGAATCACGAACTATGGCCTTTTCCTCGGACTCAGATGCGGCTCCGCCGCGACAGACTCAAACTGACAACGACGCTTCGGGAAACCCTCAGCGCGTAGCGGGCCGCCCGCCGCTGTCATCCGTTCGGGAAATCATCTCCTGCATTTGACGAGTCAGACCGCTCTGGGCGGCCCCTACGGATGCGGCGTTCCGCCGTGACAGACTCATGAAATGAACGCAGTTCGCAGGTGGCCGGTCGCAGTTCGCAGGCCGCCTCGGACTCATGTGCGGCTTCGCCGCGACATACTCATGAGTGTATTACGACCGTGTGCCGTCTGTCATAAATTCCGGCTATGCACAGGATTCACGCGGCCTTTTTGGCCCGTCAGGTGCCGACCAGCGGAAGGCGCAAGACGGTTGCCAAAACGGACAGCAGAGGCTGGACGCCTTGACAGGACGTCCCCTACGCAATCGCAACCAGGCGATAAACCTTTAGCATGAAAAAAACCGCTGTAGAGGACGACCCCTGCAACCTCTTTTCGCTAGCCACTAGCCACGAACAACGAGCAACGAGAAAGGGGCTGTCGCACATGCGACAGCCCCTTTCTGGTATATGTAAGAGGGAATATTGGTACCGATGCTTATTCTTTGCCCATATCGCGGCTGGCCACGATATCTACGCCGAGGCCCAGGATATCTTTGACGATGACGTCGCCTGTATGGACCGGGGCTTTGACTTCGACTCTGCGCAGGGCGGCTGCACAGTCGAGGATTTTGCCTTTCGGCAGGGTCGTCTTGGATACGACCGGCAGGAGCGGCAGTTCGCCGCCTTCGATGCGGACTGTCGAGGTCAGCATGCGCTGCGGGTCCGTCAATTCCTGATGGGCATATTTTTCACCGCGCGGGCACGTATTGCCTGTGACCTTGGTAATTTTACCATCTTCCAGGGTAACAGTAAGCAGGCAGCCCAGCGGGCAGTTGATGCAGTTCAGTTGTTTCGTTTCTACACTCATGTTATGCTTCCTCCTTTACGGAAACGGTCCAATCCGCATGATGACCCTTGGCTTTTTCAGCCGGTACGTTGACGGCGATCATTTCACTCGGTTTGGCGACGGGGAGGACTTTCGTCAGCAGCGTATCGTCACCGCTCTTGACAGTGAGGCGGGCTTTTTTCATGGGTTTGCGGACACGCATGAACAAGCGGATCGTTTCGCCTTCTGCCGTGGCGCGGACATGCTGAGGGACGCAGGTGCGGACTTCGTCGATAGCTTCGACTTTGACGTCAGCTACGTCTTCCGGCAGCTGTTCCTGTGCCTTGAGGGCAGCGTATTTACCGGCGATTTCAGCTTCTTCCGATACGAAGTCTACCAAGTCATGGACGTGGACGACGTTGCCGGCTGCAAAGATACCGGGGATGCTCGTTTCACGATGCTGGTCGACGATAGGACCATTGGTGAGCGGGTGCATAGCCAGTCCTAAGCCGCGGGACAATTCATTTTCCGGGATCAGGCCGACGGACAGGAGCAGCGTATCGCAGTCGATGTCGAATTCCGTGCCCGGAATGGGTTTCATATGGTCGTCGACTTTGGCTGCCGTAATGCCGTTGACCCGGTCTTTGCCGTGGATGGCCGTAATAGTATGCGACAGATACAAAGGAATATCGTAGTCATACAGACATTGTACCATATTACGGGTCAAGCCGTTCGAGAAGGGGCAGATTTCCAGGACAGCCTGGACTTTACAGCCTTCGAGGGTCATGCGGCGGGCCATGATGAGGCCGATGTCGCCACTGCCGAGAATGACGATTTTCTTACCGGGCAGATAGCCTTCCATGTTGACCATGCGCTGCGCTGCACCGGCCGTGAAGACGCCAGCCGGACGATAACCCGGGATACGGATGGCACCGCGTGTACGTTCGCGGCAGCCCATGGTGAGGATGATCGTCTTGCCCTGTACCTTCATCAGGCCGTGAGCCGGGCTGACAGCCGTAACCGTCTTGTCGGGATTGACGCTGAGGACCATGGTGTCGACGAGGATTTCGATTTCCGGTTTATCCTTGACCAGGTCATAGCAGCGCTGAGCGTAGCCCGGGCCGGTCAGTTCTTCTTTGAAGTGATGGAGGCCGAAACCATTGTGGATGCACTGCTGGAGGATGCCGCCAGCTTCGCGGTCACGTTCGAGGACGAGAATTTTTTTAGCGCCGTTCTGCCAAGCGCTGTAGGCAGCGGATAAGCCTGCCGGGCCGCCGCCAACGATGATAATATCATAAAGTTGTTCACCCATTATGCCTTACCTCCGCTTTCTTTGTTGTAAAACATGTAAGAATTACGCATTTCTTTCCGTACTTCCGTAACGGGGATGTTCAATTCACGGGACAAAATCTGTGTAACACGAGGTCCGCAGAAGCCACCCTGGCAGCGGCCCATGCCGGCACGCGTGCGGCGTTTGACACCGTCGACGGTGCGGGCACCGACGGGGCGATGAATGGCGTCGACGATTTCCCCTTCCGTAATCGTTTCGCAGCGACAGATGACGCGGCCATAACGGGGATCCTTGGCGATGAGGGCTTTCTGGTCGGCTTCAGCCATCATGCGGAAGCAGGGCTGGCCCGGACGGCCTTTCTTGTAATCCGTCTTGGCAGCAGCGCCAGTTTCAGCAACGATGCCATCGACGAGATATTTGGCGATAGCCGGAGCTGAAGTCAGGCCCGGAGACTGGATGCCGGCAGCCTGGATGAGGCCTTTCGTCTTTTCCGACGGGCCGAGGATGAAGTCGCCCGTGCTGGATACGGCGCGGACACCGGCAAATTCCGTAATCGTAGCGCCTACAGGGATGTTCGGGACCAGGCGGCGGGCTTTGTCCAGGATTTCGTCCATGCCCGGAATGGTAACGGCCGTGTCGTCTTTTTCTTCATCCGGCATATCCTGGGCGTTCGGGCCGACAAAGACGTTGCCATGCGTCGTCGCGCAGACCAGGATGCCTTTGCCCATTTTCGTCGGTGTCGGGAAAATCGGTGAGTAAACGAGGTCTTTCTGAGCTGTTTTATCAAAGAGGATGTATTCGCCGCGGCGCGGATGAATCTTGAAGGTATCGTCCCCGGCAAGGCGGCTGATTTCGTCGGCATGGACGCCGGCAGCATTGATGACGTATTTCGTTTCGATAGTACCCTTGTCCGTTTCAACGGCTTTGATGGCACCGTCTTCTACGGTAATGCCCGTGACCTGACATTCACGGATGACTTCAGCACCGTTGATGACGGCATTTTCAGCAAAAGCCAGCGCCAGGCCGAAAGGCCAGCAGATACCGGCAGTCGGAGCCCAGAGTGCACCTTTGATGTCCTTGCTGACATTCGGTTCTTCTTTGCGCATTTCATCGCCGCTGACGATTTTCAGTCCGGGAACACCATTGGCATTGCCCCGTTCGAGGAGTTCCTTGAGGACGGCCATCTGTTCATCGTCGAGAGCGGCTACATACGAGCCGGACCAGCGGATGCCCAGATCCAATTCGTCTTTCAATTCATGATACATTGCATTGCCTGCGACATTCATGCGGGCTTTCATACTACCCGTAGGCGCATCGAAACCTGCGTGAAGGATGGCACTGTTGGCCTTTGTCGTTCCGGCAGCCAGTTCCGGTTCCTGTTCAACCAGGACTGCACGAAGATTGTACTTTGCCAATTCGTGCAAAATGGCTGTGCCGGTAATACCGCCGCCAATTACGACGACATCTGCTTGTTTTGTCATGTTCACAACCTCTTTCTCTGTAAATACCAAGTATCACTATCTTTGATGCCCTTATTATATCGGTTTGTGAAAATAATTGCAAGAGTGTTTTTACATATTTTCACAAAGCCGACTTATACTATTTTTTCATGAAAAAACACAGGAACATTACCTTTAATTAATCATGAAATTTTGTCCAAAATAAATAAGCAAATTTGTGATTTTAGGTAAAGGAGAGGGCCTGTCGAAAAATGACAAGCCCTTTCCCAAAACCATATATAAATAGATTAGAAGACGTTCAAAGCCATGGCTACGACGTAGGCTGCAAAAGCACCAGCCAGCGGACCGAAGACAGGGACCCAGGCATAAGCCCAGTCCGAACCGCCTTTACCGGCAATCGGCAAAATAGCATGGGCAATACGCGGACCTAAGTCTCGAGCCGGGTTCATGGCGTAACCTGTGGGCCCGCCAAGGCTCATGCCCAAAGCCCAGATGAGGATACCGACGATGTACGGCCCAAGGCCTGCCGGCATAGCCCCGACTTTATTGGAGAAAATCATCCAGATGACGAACATCAGGAAGAAAGTGGCAATGAATTCGCAAAGGAAGTTGGCCGGATAGTTGCGGATAGCCGGAGCCGTGCAGAAGATACCGAGTTTCGCCGATTTATCTTCCGTTTCAGCCCAATGCGGCAAGTAAGCCAGCCAGACGATAGCAGCGCCTAAAATGCCGCCCAGGATCTGAG
>CABQJB010000074.1 GCA_902464195.1 uncultured Megasphaera sp. | reverse complement strand
GGGCTAGGGGCTAGGGGCTAGCGGTTAGGGGTTAGCAAGATTTCCCCAATGGGGAATCCGTAGGGGTCGCCACGTGGGCGACCCGCCGGTATTTGGGCGATGTTCCCACACCGCCCCTCACGCTGTGAGGCAGCACCATTCCGGCAGGGTTACGGTACGGTCGAAGGCCGGGAGCCACTCGCCGCGGGTGTGGTCATAGGTCCGGATGAGGATGTGGTCTTCATAGAGGTAGAGAGAGTTGGTATATATCGTGTCTTCATCCCAATCGCTGTTGTAGACATTGAGGACCCGGCCTTCATAATAGTTGGCGTCATCCATGAAGGTCGCATCGGCCGGCATCGTATGGGTATGGCCGGATACCCACAGGCGGACCTGGTGATGGCGTGCCAGGATGGTGCGGATATCGGCTGCCGGCTGGACGGAGTTGCGCGGCGACGGCAGGCTGATGCCGGGCCGATTCGATACGGCTGTCTGTTCCAGTGGCGCATGGCAGAAGATGATTGTCGGCTGCTGGCGATGGGCAGCCAGAGTCTGGTCCAGCCAGGCCAGCTGCTGATGGGACAATTCGACAGCCGCGCCGCCAGTCACCGTATCAGGCGACAAGAAGACCAGGAGGTAGCCCGCCTGCTCTTTGGCATAATAGAGGGGCCCGAAGGTCTGAGTATAACGGGCGAAATGGATGATCCGTTCCGTGCAGCTCCCAGGGCGCAGTTCTCCATCATGCCCGGTATAGAGCAGTTCATGATTGCCGGCGATGAAGGCTTTGCGTTTTTTCAAGCCATTGACGACGAGACGCACCAGGCGGTATTCAGCGGCATCGCCGTTGCGCTGGACCATATCTCCTGTAAAGACGGCTAAGTCCAGGTCCCGCCAGTCGTTCATTTCTTGCAGTACTCTTTCTTTGGCGGCCATCCGGAACAGCCGTTCTTTCGGCGTGACCAGGTTCTTGCAGGGGTAATGAAAATCACTGATGATGACCAGACGGGAATAATTCCGTTGAGACGGGGCTTGGGCATTGGCAAATAACGACGCAAACATGGCATTTCCTCCTTCATCCATGAAAAAACAGGCTCTGGCTGTACAGTTTCAGTATAGCCAGAGCCTGTATGTTTTCTGCAAAAATCAAGGGAAATGTCTGTAAAAGGTCATTTTTTCTGGACGACAGGATAGTCCTGCAAAGCATCATAGCCTTCTTCGCCAGTCCGGATCTTGACCGCGTTGTCAATGGCCGACACAAAGACCTTGCCGTCGCCGTAATTGCCCGTATAGAGCACTTTCTTCGCCGTTTCGATGATGGTCCGCGGCGACACTTTAGAAACGACCATTTCAACGCGGACCTTGGGCAGGAGCTTGGCCGACACTTTGGCACCGCGGTAAAATTCAGTCCGCCCCTTTTCGATGCCGAAGCCCAGGGCGCGGGTGATGGTCATCCCTGTGATGCCGATGGCTTCCATGGCATCTTTCAACGTTTCAAAGCGCTTTTCATCAGTAATGATGGTCACGTTGTACAAGGCATGGCCGCCGACCGGCTGGGGACTGGCCATGACGGAATCGGGGATAGCCTGGTCTAAGGGGATTTCTTTGGCCCCTTCCGGTGCTTCCCCGGCCTTCAAAGCTTGCGATAAATCCTCCAAATCGTCGCTGTGGTCCAGCCCATAAGCCGGTACCAGGCCGTTTTCCTTGAAGTCCAGGCCGTTGATTTCTTCAGCTGCCGAGACGCGAAGACCTATCGTCGCCTGGAGGATGCGGAAAATCAAGGTCATGGCGACGAAGACGAACAAGGCCATGGCCACGACGCCGGCCAGCTGGACCAGGAACAACCGGACATCTCCCGTATAGAACAGACCGTCTTTGACGCTGAACAGGCCGGTCAGGATTGTCCCCAAGGCACCGCAGCCGCCGTGAGCGGCAATGGCCCCGACGGGATCGTCGATGCGCAGTTTCTGGTCAATGAATTCGATGAAGAAGACCGTCACCATGCCGGCCAGGGCGCCGATAACAAAGGCACCAGGCACGCTGACGACATCACAGCCGGCCGTAATGGCCACCAAAGCCGCCAGGCTGCCGTCAAGGGTCATGGATACGTCGGGCTTGCCATAGCGGATCCACGTCGTCACCATGGCCGTCGTCGTCCCGGCAGCAGCGGCAATATTGGTCGTAAAGAAGATAGCTGCCGCCTTGAGGATGGTCTGTTCCCCCGTCAGGGACAGGGTCTGGCCGCCATTGAAACCGAACCAGCCGAACCATAAGATGAACATGCCCAGGCAGGCCAGAGGAAGGCTGTGGCCGGGAATGGCATTGACCGATCCATCGTCATTATACTTGCCGATGCGCGGCCCCAGGGCCTTGGCCCCGGTCAGGGCACAGATGCCGCCGGTCAGGCTGACGACAGAAGCACCGGCAAAATCATGGAAACCCAGGGCTGCCAGCCAGCCGCCGCCCCAGGCCCAGTGCCCGACGATGGGATAGACGAGCAGACTGATGAGGATCGTAATCAGACAGGATGACGAAAACTTCGTCCGTTCTGCCATGGCACCGGACACGATAGCCGCCGTTACGGCACAGAGGACGGTCTGGAAGAGCAAAAAGGCCAAATCCGGATAAGGCGTCCCGGCCATGAGGTCCATATGCTGGGCAAAGAAATCGGGCATCCCGATGAACCCGCCTATGTCGCGGCCAAAGAGAAGGCTGAAGCCGACAATCCAGAAGGCCAGAGTCCCGAGGGAAAAATTCATGAAGTTCTTCATGACGATATTGCCGGCATTCTTAGCCCGCGTCAAACCGGCTTCGAGCATGGCAAATCCGGGCTGCATGAAGAAGACCAGGACGGCCGCCATGAGGATCCAGAAAGTATCGACTGATGAATAACTCATTGTGCTCCCCCCTCTTCTTCCGGATAGGTCAGGCCCCACTGCTGGCGGATGGCCGTCATGAGGTCCATGACGTCTTTTGTATAAGCCTGGCACATGCCCTGGCCGCCGTGGGCCACAGCGTCTTCCATGTCCAGGATTTCATACTGCAAGGCCTTGGCCTGGCTGCCGGCCTGCAGGACATCCTGATGGCCGTCGGCCGTATAAGTAATCGTCGCCGTATCGGCCCGGGGATAGTCGTAGATTTCGATATAGCCCTTATCGAAGGCGGCCATGCCCCGTTTCGGCTGCTTGGCATGAAGCGATAAGGAGATCGTCGCCATTTCCCCTTCCCGGTTCTGCAAGAGGATACCGGCCTGTTCGTCGACACCGGTCGGCGCCAGGCGGGCCTGAGATGCAATCTGGTCAGGCTGGCAGCTCATGAAATAGCGGACGAAGGACAAAGCATAGACACCGATATCGAGGAGGGCGCCGCCGGCCAGGGAGCGGTTGAAGAAGCGGTTCTTCATGTCATAATCTTTATAACTGCCGAAATTCATCTGGATGAAACGCAGCGGCCCCAGGGCGCCGGAACGGATGAGGTCGGCGATCTGCTTGTAAATGGGCATATGGTATAAGGTCATGGCCTCGGCCAGTACGACGCCGTGTTCCGCCGCACAGCGCCGGGCCTGGTCCAGTTCCCGGCTGTTGAGGGTAATGGATTTTTCGCAAAGCACGTGCTTGCCCGCTGCCAGCGCCGGCAGCAGGTACCGGATATGCGTATTATGGGGCGTCGAAATATAGACGATATCGACGTCGGGATCCGAAAAGATATCCTCTGGCTTGTCGTAGACCTTGGAAATGCCGTATTTTTCAGCAAAAGCCAGGGCTTTCTCATGGGTCCGGTTGCCGACACTGTACAAATTCCCGCCCAGGGCCTGTATAGCCTGGGCCAGTTCATTGCCGATGACGCCGCAGCCCAAGGTCGCCCAACGATATGCTGGCATAGTAATTCCCCCTTTTACGATAACAGGCGGCTGACGAGCTTGACACAGTCTGCCGCATCTTTTGAGTAGCCATCGGCACCAATTTCGTCGGAGAAGCTCGGCGTGACAGCCGCGCCGCCGATGATGATCTTGCCGCCGTACTGTTTATCCGCCGCTTCGGCGATGACGTCTTTCATGTGCATCATGGTCGTCGTCATCAAGGCTGACAGACCGACGACAGACGCTTTTTCGCGCAGCGCCGTCTCGATGATAGTGCCGGCCGGCACATCTTTGCCCAGGTCGATGACCTTATAGCCGTAGTTACGCAGCATGAGGCCGACCAGGTTCTTGCCGATGTCGTGGACATCGCCTTCGACGGTGGCGATGACGATGGTCGCCATGTCCTGTTGTCCCGGATCCTTCTTGATGAGCGGTTCCAAGTAGGCAATGGCCGTTTCCATCGTATTGGCGCTGGCAATGAGCTGGGGCAGGAAGTAAATCTGTTTATCATATAAATCGCCGACCTTAGTGATGGCCGGGATGAGCAGGTCGTTGATGATGGCATCCGGCGCCATGCCCTTGGCCAGCTCGTCCTGGGCCAGGGCGACGACAGCGTCCTTTTCCCCTTCCAGGACGGCCTGGTAGACCGGATTGACCGGCCCCTGCTCAGCGCTTGTGGACTCCCCCGTCGTTTCGGCAGACATAGCCGTACCGTGGCTGGCCAGGAGTTCTGCTTCTTCCTGCCGTTTCTTTTCGGCTTCTTTCTTGTCGAAATACTGCATGCGGTGGATGTAGGCCAAATCGCTGCCCTCTTTATTCATGAGCATATTGGCTGCCGCTGCCGTATTCATGAGCAAATCCTGAGATGGATTAGCAATAGCCATGGTCAGGCCGCTGGCAATGGCCATACCCAGGAAAGTCGCATTGACATATATCCGGTCCGGCAGACCGAAGGAGATGTTGGACAGGCCGCAGACCGTAGCCAGTCCCAGGTCCTGCTTACAATGGGAAAACGTCGCCATGCAGTCCAGGGCCGACGTCGGCGCAGCCCCGACTGTCGCTACCAGGGCGTCGACGACGACATCTTCCGGCGAAAAGCCGTGGTCATAGGCATCGGCCAGAAGTTCGTCGAGGACGGCATGTTTTTCTTCAAGGGTCTTAGGGATACCGTTATCCGAAACGGGCAGGGCGATGAACATGGCACCGTACTTCTTGACGACAGGCAGGAGCTGCTTGCGTTTCTCCGTTTCGCAGGAAATAGAATTGACCAGAGCCCGGCCGGGATAGATGCGCAAAGCCGCTTCCATGATGTCCGGCGAGCTCGTGTCGATGCTGAGGGGCAGGCCGGATACACCAGTCACTTCATAAATGGCTTTGAGCATCATTTCCTTTTCATCGATACCGTTAGTCCCCATGTTGACGTCGAGGATGGCCGCGCCGTTGCGTTCCTGTTCGCGGGCCATGGCGCGGACCATGTCCAGCTTGCCTGCCCGCAGTTCGGCCTGGAGCTTTTTTTTGCCCGTCGGATTGATACGTTCGCCAATGACCTGGAAAGAACCGTCGAGCTTGATTTCTACGACCTGCCGTTCCGAAGCCAGGACGCGGTGATGGATAGCATGAGGCGCTTTCGGCATCAGCTGGCAGACGGCATCGTGAAGGGCCCGGATATGGTCCGGCGTCGTGCCGCAGCAGCCGCCGACGATATGGGCACCGGCTTCGATGAGCAGCCGGCCGTCCTGAGCGAATTCTTCCGGCGTCGTTTTATAAACCGTCTTGTCGCCATCCAATTCCGGCAATCCGGCATTGGGCTTGGCAATCAGAGGAATCGTCGCATATTCATACATCTTCCGGACCTTTTCGACCATATCGGCCGGGCCTGTCGAGCAGTTCAAGCCGACGGCATTGACGCCGAGATTCTGCAAGACGACGACAGCTGCTTCCGGCGGCGTCCCATAGAGGGTACGGCCATCTTTTTCAAAGGTCAGCGTCGCCATGATGGGCAGGTCGCAAACCTCCTTGATAGCCAGGACACAAGCCCGCGTTTCCTGGAGGCTCATCATGGTTTCGACGATGAACAAATCGACACCGGCATCGTACAAGGCCTGAGCCTGTTCGCGATAGACATCGACGAGGCCGTCAAAGGTCAGTTCACCCATAGGATAGAGCTGCTGGCCCGTCATGGTCATGTCGCCGGCGACCAGGGCCTTCCCCTGGGCCGCTTCCTTGGAGATAGCAACCAAGCCCTGATTGATGGCGACGAGCTGGTCATCGAGGCCGTATTCGGCCAATTTGAGCCGGTTTCCCGTAAAGGTCGGCGCATAGAGGATCTGCGAACCCGCTTCGACGAAACGGCGCTGTAAGTCGATCATGACGTCGCGGTTCTCTAAAATCCATTGTTCCGGGCAGACGCCGATAGGCATGCCTGCCTGCTGCAGGTTCGTCCCCGTCGCCCCGTCGAGCAGGACGACACCGCCCTGAAGAAGTTGCTGAAATGCTTCGTTAGTCAATCTAAGTCCCCCTAAAAATTCAGATAATCAATGTATAAGCGTTGAAAGGCTTCGTCGTTGCCGAGAACGATTTCCTCTGCCCCGGCAGCGATAGCCTGTAATTCATCTAAAGACACGGCGCCCGTCAAAAGGCCGATGGCCCCTTTCAGGGACGTGTTGCCGACTGCCGTCGTCCGTTCGGCCAGATCCGCTGGCAGCAGGCCGATGACAGCCGCTTTCTGCGGGTCCAGGTAATAGCCGAAGCCGCCGGCCAGCCAAACCTGGCGGATGCGCTGACGGCTGATGCCGCTACGTTCAATGAGCGATTCGATGCCGGCCCGGATGGCGCTCTTAGCCATCTGGATTTCCCGGATATCCTGCTGGCTCAAAATAATGCGCCGATAATCCAGCGTTGACGCCAGGGGAAAGCCTTTATGGAAATAAGGCTCGACGAGTTTTCCCGTTTCGTCGACCAGGCCTTCCCGGACCAGGCCAGCCATAGCTTCGAGGATGCCTGTCCCACAGATACCGACGGGGACGGCGTGGTCGATGGTCCGTACTTTGGCCCGTCCCCGCTCGATGCGGACGCCGCAGATGGCGCCGGGGACGCTTCCCGTCCCCCAGGTCAGCTTGCCCCCTTCCAGGGCCGGACCGGCTGGAGCCGATGCGATGAAGCGCTGGTCCTTATTGCCCAGGACCATTTCCCCATTCGTCCCGAGATCGACAAAGAGGCTGACGTCGTCCGACGAGGCCAGGCCACACTGCCAGATGCCGGCCGTAATATCGGCGCCGACGTAAGTGCTCATGCCGGGCAGCAAGGTCACTGTGCAGTCAGTAAGTACGTCCTGCCGTCCCAAAACGGCCTGGATGTCATAGGTCTCGCCACCTAATGAGACAGGATGGAAGGGCCAGTTCCCCAAGCCCTCACAAGACCAGCCCATGAGCAGGTGGAGCATGGTCGTATTGGCCGCAATGGCCATGCAGTGACAACAGCCGGCAACGCCAGGATGGTCTTGGAAGAGTTGTTTCACAAGGCGCGTCAAATCCCGGCGGACAGCTTTTTGCAAGGCCCTGCCCTTACCGTGGCAGGCGGCGCCGATACGGCTGACGACGTCAGCCCCGAAAGAGCGCTGGCTGTTGACCGTCGTCGCTGTCGCCAGGATTTTTCCACCTGTGCAGTCCACCAGAGCCGCCGCCAGTGTTGTCGTCCCGATATCGACAGCCAGGCCATAGTCGTGACCAACTGCCAGCGAAATAGCTCCTTCATCAGCGGCTTCGGCAGCCAGTGCTGAAAACCCCTGCTGTTCCTGTACGGGAATGGCGAGCTCGACCGCTTCCTGGGTCACGGCCTTACAGGCCAGTCGCCAACCTTGGGCCAGTTGTTCATCAGAAAAGATGCGTTTATCTTCCGGCATGATGGGGAGCCGCCCCCGAACGACGCGGACGCGGCATTTGCCACACATACCCTTGCCGCCGCAAGGCATGGCCAGTGCCGTTCCCTGGGACTGGATATAGTCATGGACCCGACAGCCGCCAGGGCAGGTCAGCCGTACTTCCCGGGCCGATTCGGCCTGGCGCTGCGGGCAATCCATCTTGGGGCAGGCCGTACAGTCATGTTTCACCTGGAATACAGCCGGGTCTTCGCAAAGGTCAAAGACGAGGCTCATGGATTTCGCCGGTGACAAGGCCATGGCCGCATTGACCGTCACACCGGCCGTCCGACCGGCAGCCGTCTCACGGACCGCATCGGCCTGGACCGATAAAGGCAAATCGCTGCCCGGTTCATGGCGGCAGACGATGCCGCAGCCCTTTTGCCGACAAATAAGGCGCAGCTGCTGCAAGACCTGCTGTTCCAGGGCAAACAGACACGTATCGGCCATGGCAGCGAAGAGCACGGCGGCCAATTCGTCCCTGTCTTCCTGATAGCGGTCAATCTGCCGGCTCACGGCAGCCCCCAACGTCAGGATGACATAGAGCCGTTTCTCCGTAAAAGCCAGGACGGCCTTGGCCTGCAAAGACCGCCGCAGGAGCGGTGCCATATCCCGGCACATCCCTTCGGCCCGTTCCCATGCCGTCCCCTTCACTTCATAACCAGCAAACCGCAGGGCCTGCTCTATATCGGGAACGATTCGCTGCCCCCGGATGATACGAATATCTGCCATATCTTCCCTCCTAAAAAAGTAATGTATGATTCATAATTATATAACCTCAAGGCGCCTCGTGGCAACACAATCTTAACAGAAACCTCACGGCCGTATACATTTTCCTTCCCTTTTGCTATAATTTCGAGTTTAACACTTTAAAAAATAAAAAATACTCACAAAATAGCGTAGTGTTACGTCTTGTGAGTATTTATAGTTCGGTTTCGATATGTGCTGTAGAGTCTATCAGCAAAGCTTCGTTAATGATTCTACTATGCTTTCATTTTTTTCTTAGGTTCAAAAGATATCTTTAGAACCATATCCATACCGTCTGCCAAACGTTGCAGAATTTTCAGGGACGGGTTACGGGTACCATTTTCAATCCGGCTGATTTCTGTTTGAGCAATTCCTGTTTTTTCAGCTAATTCTTTCTGTGTAAGATTTTGGGCGATTCTCGTATCTACAATGGCACGAATAACATTCATTTCCGGTTCCAATTCAGCATACGCAGCTGCAAAATCAGGATTCTTCATTTGTTCTGCTTTAAATTGCTTTAATGTTTTCATTCTAGACCCTCCATTCGTCGAATGTAATCGGCTCGACGTTCTTGCGCTAAACGAATTTCCTGGCGCGGAGTTTTAGGTGTCTTTTTAGTAAAGCCATTGGTAACAATAATTTTTCCACCAATATAAAAGAAAAATAAGGCACGGGTAATATTGTTAGCTTGTTTACACCGTAATTCAAAAATCCCATCCCCTAATGGCTTAGTATATGGTTCTCTGAGTTCAAAACCCTTATCTTCAAGAATTTCCATCATATGAATCATCTTGGCGCGCATTTTCATATCGAGTCCTAGTAAAAAATCTTCAACAGGCTTTTGGCCGTCTCCGGTTTCATAGAAAACCAATTCAAATTGCATTTGTTTCCTCCTCTTCATATT
>CABQJB010000073.1 GCA_902464195.1 uncultured Megasphaera sp. | reverse complement strand
AGCATCACCTTGCCAAGGTGGGGGTCGCGAGTTCGAGTCTCGTTTTCCGCTCCATTTCCTTCGGGAAGCTATTGTTCCTCAATAGCTCAGTTGGTAGAGCAATCGGCTGTTAACCGATTTGTCGTAGGTTCGAGTCCTACTTGAGGAGCCATACAGGGGTGTCGCCAAGCGGTAAGGCAACGGACTCTGACTCCGTCATCCGTAGGTTCGAATCCTACTACCCCTGCCATTATGATCCACTAGCTCAGTTGGCAGAGCACCTGACTTTTAATCAGGGTGTCCCGAGTTCGAATCTCGGGTGGATCACCACATTCCACATACGTGGCCCCTTGGTCAAGCGGTCTAAGACATCGCCCTTTCACGGCGAGAACATGGGTTCAAATCCCGTAGGGGTCACCACTTGGGCGATTAGCTCAGCTGGGAGAGCGCCTGCCTTACAAGCAGGATGTCAGCAGTTCGATCCTGTTATCGCCCACCAAACTCTATTCAAGGAACTGGACATGAAGGTCTTCACCTTCGTGCACGGTTCCTTTTAATTTTAGTTTGTAGTATGGAGTTTGCAGTTTGTAGAAGATGGCTTAAAATTTAAAAACATTCACTAAAAACTACAAACTTAAAACTCAAAAAGAGGCTGTCGCGCGACAGCCTCTTTTTTGCGCGCAGTGCCTGTACCAATATCCATATTTTGTACTACCGTCCATTGTCGTGTTACGGAACCGAAAGGCCATAAAAGAGTTGTCTTTATGGCCTTTTTTCATTATCATGAGAATATAGATGTTTTTGCGTACAGACAGGAGGCCGACTATCATGGCAGATACGATAAAAAATTGGGAAAAAATGAGACAGGCATTGCAGTTATCCGGTGCGGACCTGCGGGAACTGGCACAGCACTTCCGGAAGAGTGCCGAAGACGCTCTGGAAGGGAAGGAGAGCTCTCTTTCGGCGCTGCGCACCTATCTGGGCTTGCCGACGGGACGGGAAACGGGGACCTTCCTGGCCCTGGATTTCGGCGGCACGAACGTCCGGGCTTCGCGCATCCGCCTTATGGGCGAACAGGGCTTTGCCGTAGAAAGCAAGGTGGCCAAACCCTTGAAATGCGCTGACTACGACTACACGGCTTCGTCGAAGACGGCAGACGAACTCTTCGACTTCATCGCCGCCATCGTCAAGGAAGCGGCTGACGGCAATCACGACTATAAATTGGGCTTTACCTTTTCCTTTGCCGTCGACCAGACGTCGGCCAAGGATGCCAGCCTCATCGCCTGGTCCAAGGAAATCGCCGTTCCCGGCGTGGCCGGCCAGTCCATCAATGGCCTGCTGAAAGAGGCCCTCGTCCGGGCCGGCCTGGACCGCATCGAACCGGTGGCCCTGCTCAACGATACGACGGCGACCCTCCTTTCTTCGGTCTATCAGCACAACCCGTCGCGCATCGGCATCGTCTGTGGCACGGGCTTTAACATGTGCTATTATGAACCGGCCCTGCAGATGATCGTCAACCTGGAAGCGGCCGGCTTCGACGGCGGCCCGGCTACGGTCTGGGACCGCCTCGTCGATGAAGCGTCTCAGCTGCCTGGCGACCATCCCTTTGAAAAGATGATCGGCGGCCGCTATTTGAGCGAAGTCTGCCGCGTCGTCTTTGGCGAATACCTCAAACGGGACATCCCGTATTTTACGACGCGCGACATGAACGAACTCATTTCCGGCCAGCAGACGGCAGAAGAACTGCTCGGTTTCGCCGTCAGCGAAGAAGAGCAAGAAGGCCTCTGTGCCCTGGTCCGGGCCGTCTTTGCCCGGGCAGCCCAGCTCATCGGGGCGGCCAGCTTCGGCCTTCTCAGTCACTTGGCAGAGGATAAGGGCTTTACGGAACAGTCCATCGCCATCGAAGGCAGCCTGGTCGAAAAGATCAAAGGCGTTCCGTCGCTCATCGAAGATGCCATCTGCGTCTTCTGCATGGCTCCGACCGAAAATACGCGCATCCACGTCATCCCCAACAGCAACGGCGCCTCCGTCGGCGCTGCCATCGCTGCGGCACTTTATAGATAATAGTCAGCCAGCGGAAGTGCTATTCTATACAGACAGCTTCTTATGGAGTTTTGAGTTTGTAGTTTGCAGTGAAATGGCAGCCTTTTTCTGTGCGGCGCAGCGCCCACCAGCTTGACGTCCGTCCCTGGATTCCTTATAATGAAACTATGACCCGGCCCCTGCGGATTTTTCCGCCGGGGCCTGTTTCGTGAAGGGGGAACCAGCCATGCAACTTGCCGAACTCATCAACGCCCATCGTCAGCAGCTCAATAATACGGATATGGGGATATGGAAGTACATCTTGCAGCACCGCGCCGCTGTCCGCCACAGCTCGATCCATGAACTGGCCAAGGCCTGTCACGTCTCGACGACGACGATTGTCCGCTTTGCTCAGAAATTAGGTCTCGACGGCTTCGGTGAATTCAAGATGCTCCTCAAGCGGGAAGAACCGGAAATTTCCTGCTATGATACGAATGTCATGGACGAACTCCAGCGCTTCTATGAACAGACCGTGGACAAGCTGTGCAGCCGTAACTTCGATAGCGCCAGCGCCCTCGTCCATGAAGCCAACCGGATTTTCACCTATGCGTCGGGCTACGTTCAGAATAACGTCGTCCAGGAGCTGAAGCGTCTTTTTTTCTACGACAACGTCATGCTCTACGACGTACCGGCACGGGAAGAATTCCGCAACCTTATCCGGACCATGACCAAAGACGACTTGTTCATCATCGTTTCCTTCTCCGGCGAATCGCCGGCCGTCAAGGAACTGGCCCAGGCCCTGAAACTGCGGGACATTCCCTTCATTTCCATTACCCGCCTGCACGACAATACCCTGGCGTCGCTGTCGACGGTCAATTTTTACGTCTCGCCGGCCCGCTTCCAGCTCTACGACAAGGAAGACGACCACGTCGCCTTTCAGTCCATGATGCCTTATTTTGTCCTGGCTGAGATATGGTATGTGAAATATTGTATGTATCTGCACCATTTGAAACAAGAACAAGGGGCTTCCCGATAGGCTGTACCAAAGTACAGGAAATGTACCAGGTTACAGGCCGGGGGCCGTGTGCCAGAACGCCGCGAATCTATTGTATTCGCGGCGTTTTTTTTATATCCTGTTACTAAAGAAAGCTTATGTACTTTGTTTCACAAACGGGAGGAATTGTCTATGTCATTCAACAAGGACCGCGTGATGCAGGAACTGCAGCGTTTTGGCGGCGCTATGTACACACCGGTTATCTTATTCGCCTTCTTCGGGCTGACTGTCGCCTTGTCGATCATCTTCAGCAATACGGGCCTCTTCGGCAGCCTGGCAGAAAAAGGAACCCTCTGGTATGATTTCTGGTACGTCGTCCAGCAGGGCGCCTGGACCGTCTTCAATCAGATGCCGATCCTCTTTGCCATCGCCGTTCCCATTGGCTTTGCCAAGAAAGAACAGGCCCGCTGTGCCATGGAAGGTTTCGTCATCTACATGGTATTCAACTATTTCATTGCCGGTATCCTGACCCTTCACGGCAGCTACTTCGGCGTCGACTATAGTCAGAACGCCGGTGCCGGCACGGGCCTGGCCATGATTGCCAACATCAAGACCCTGGACATGGGCATGCTCGGCGCTATCTTCATTGCCTGCATCTCGGCCTACTTGCACAACCATTTCTATGATACGGAAATCCCGGACTGGCTCGGCATCTTCAAGGGACCGGCCTTCGTCGTCGCCGTCGGCTTCCTGGTCATGCTGCCCATGGCGCTCCTCTTCTGCTACATCTGGCCGCCTATCCAGCACGGTATCGAACAGTTCCAGTTCTTCCTCAAGACCAGCGGCATCTTCGGCGTCTGGGCTTACACCTTCTCGGAACGCATTCTCTTGCCGGCAGGCCTGCATCATTTTATTTACCTGCCCTTCATTTACGGTCCGGCTGTCTGCGACGGCGGCATCCAGGCTTATTGGCTGCAGCACCTCAATGATTTCGCCACCAGTGCTCATTCCCTGCGGGACATGTTCCCCCAAGGCGGCTTTGCCCTCCACGGCAGTGCCAAAGTCTTCGGCCTGCCCGGCGCAGCCCTGGCCATGTACTATTGTACTAAACCGGAAAAACGCAAGAAAGTCGCAACCCTGCTCATTCCGGCTACGATTACAGCCGTCCTCTGCGGCATTACCGAACCGATTGAATTTACCTTCTTGTTCGTCGCTCCGCTCTTATACGTCGTCCATGCCGTCTTAGCGGCTACCTTGTCGGCGACGCTCTATTTCATCGGCCTGTCGGGCAACTTCGGCGGCGGCCTCATCGACTGCTTCGTCCAGAACTGGATCCCCTTGTTCCGCTATCATGCCTGGACCTACATTTTGCAGATTGCCATCGGCCTCGGCTTTACGGCCATTTACTTCGTCGTCTTCCGCTTCCTCATCCTTCACTTCGATTTGCCCACGCCGGGCCGTACCGATGATGGCGGCGAAGACAAATTGTTCACCAAAGCGGAATACAAAGCCAAGAAAGAAATGGAAAAGAAAGGCATTGCCGGCGGTGCCGATGCCCTGAAGGCCCAGGTCTTCCTCGATTGCCTCGGCGGTCCGGACAATATCCGCGAAGTCACCAACTGCGCAACCCGCCTGCGCGTCACGGTCAACGACCCCGATAAGGTCGCTGCGACCAGCAAGTTCACCAATGCCGGTGCCTTCGGCCTGGTCAAGAACGGTCACGCCATCCAGGTCATCGTCGGCCTGTCCGTGCCCAATGTCCGCGGCCATTTCGACGCCCTCATGAAAGGGGAAATGCCGGCAGCCGTAGAAAGCACGGTCCCGGAAACGAAAGAAGTCCCGGCAGAAACGCCGGCAGCTCCGGCTGCTGAATCCGTCGCTTCTGTCGATGAAGACGACCGTTCCATGAAGCTGAAAGCCTTTGTCTCCGGCGACCTCGTCGACATCAGCGAAGTACCGGACGATGCCTTCTCACAGAAGATGATGGGCGACGGCGTCGCCATCAAACCGTCGGGCGATACCATCGTCGCCCCGGCAGACGCGACCGTTTCCATGATCATGGAAAGCTCGCTCCATGCGATTGGCCTGGAACTGAGCAACGGAGCCGAAGTGCTCATCCACATCGGCTTGGATACAGTCAATATGAATGGCGACGGGTTCACGCTGCTGACCCAGCAGGACGCCCAGGTCAAAGCCGGTGACCCCTTGATCCGCTTCGACCGCGATGCCATCGCCAAAGCCGGCTATAACGACATCGTCATCATGGCCGTCACCAACTCGACGGAATACCCGCAGATGAAGAAGGAACCGGACCAGCCTGTCGTCGCTGGTGAAACACCGATTGTCATTTTCTAGGAGGGTTTTATGGATACTTTGAAATGGTGGCAGCAGACGGCTGTCTATCAGATTTATCCCCGCAGCTTCCAGGACACGACGGGCAGCGGCGAAGGCGATATTGCAGGCGTTACGCGCCACTTGGATTATCTCAAGAAGCTCGGCGTCGGGGCTATCTGGCTGACGCCGGTCTACCCGTCGCCCATGGTCGACAACGGCTACGATATCAGCGATTATACGGCCATCGACGGGCGCTACGGCACGATAGAAGATATGGATACCCTCGTTGCCGAAGGGAAAAAGCGGGATATCCGCGTCGTCATGGACCTGGTGTACAACCACACGTCGGACCAGCACGTCTGGTTCCAGGAATCGAAGCGCAGCCGCACGAACGACAAAGCGGACTGGTACATCTGGCGCGATGCCAAAGAAGACGGCTCAGCGCCGACGAACTGGCGCTCCATCTTCGGCGGCCCGGCCTGGACGTGGTGCGAAGAACGGCAGCAGTATTACCTGCACACCTTCGCCGTCGAACAGCCCGATTTGAATTGGGAAAATCCGGCCGTCCGCCAGGCCCTCTATGATGCGGCCAACTTCTGGATAGCCAAAGGCGTCGGCGGCTTCCGCATCGATGCCATCGTCTACATCAAGAAACCGGCCGTCTTCACAGACGGCCCCGTCGACGGAGCCGATGGCCTGTCGTCCATCCACAAGATGATTGCCAATACGCCGGGCATCCTCGACTTTCTCCAAGAATTTCGCCGGAAGGTCTTCGACGGCCACGATATCTTCACCGTTGCCGAAGCCAACGGCGTCACGCCGGCTGACCTGCCCCAGTGGGTCGGTAAGGACGGGGCTTTCAGCATGCTCTTCGAGTTCAGCCATGTGAACCTGGAATTTCCTGACGATGAAGTCTGGTGCCGCGCTGAAAAATGGCCCCTGACCAAGCTCAAGAAGACCCTGTCCGACAGCCAGCAGGCGACGGCAGCCAATGGCTGGTATCCCATCTTCTTCGAGAACCACGACCAGATACGCTGTGTCAACCGCTATTTTCCGGAAGGGACGGATAAGAAGAAGGCGGCCAAAGCCATGGCGACCATCTTGTTCAGCCTGCGCGGGACGCCCTTCATTTATGAAGGCCAGGAGTTAGGTATGGCCAATACGGCTTTTGCCCGTATCGAAGACTACAATGACATTTCGACGCACGGCCAGTATCAGCTGGCCCTGGATGAAGGCTTTGCACCGGCAGAGGCCCTGCACCTCGTCCAGGCCCACAGCCGAGATAATGCCCGGACGCCCATGCAGTGGACGACGGCAGCCCAGGCCGGCTTTACGACGGGGACGCCGTGGCTGCCCGTCCATGACGATTACCCGCAGTGCTGTGCCGAGAGCGAAGAACACGATGCTGATTCGGCCCTCTGGTACTACCGCCGCATCCAGGCCGAACGCTTCCAGGGGGAAGCGGCAGCCATCCTGCAGCGAGGGCGTTACGAAGAGCTGCTGGCTGATGATGAACGCATTTACGCTTTCAAGCGTATCTTAGACGACCAGGCGACATTGACGCTGGTCAATTTTACCAACGAAACCATCGATTATGACGTATCGCTGACGGAAGGCGCAACGGTCCTTCTGGGCAACTATGACGCCCAGGAAGCCGGAAGATTGCGCCCGGCCGAAGCCGTCATCTATCGTGTATGAGGAGGATTATTATGTTAAAAGTTGCTGCCAGCGATTATGACGGAACCCTGTTCCGCGACGATATCATTACGGCCCGCGATGCCGAAGCCATCCGCAGATGGCGGGCTGCAGGCCATAAATTCGGCGTCGTGTCCGGACGGGACCACGGCATGCTCATGCCCCAGCTCAAACACTATGGCGTCGAATATGATTACCTGGCCTGCAATAACGGCGGCCTCATCAGCGATGACCAGGACCGCGTCCTCTGGGAAGCCCGCATCGAACCGGCCGTCCTCAAGGCCGTCAGCAAGCTGGAGCTGGTCCGCAAGTCCTTCCATTTCTCCTTCTCTTCGCAGGACCGGACCTATCTCTGCCATGATTTGCCGGGCACCTGGGTCTGGCGGGAAGCGAAAGAATGGGACTACCCCATCGTGACGATAACGGAAGACGACATCGACCATCTGCCCCAGACGATTCACCAGTATTCCCTGGGCTTCACCGATCCCGACGATGCTCTGGCAGCGAGCGAACAGGTCAACGCCCATTTCGGCGATACCGTCCATGCCTATCCCAACCGCTGCGCCGTCGACATCATCCCCTCCGATATCAGTAAACAACAGGCAATTGCCCACACGCTCTCCCTCTTTGGCTGGGACGGTGCGGACATCCTGGCTATTGGCGATGAAATCAACGACCTGCCCATGATTCTGGGCTATAACGGCTATACCGTCGCCACGGCCCGTCCGGCTATCCAGGAACAGGCTCGTAAAGTCTATGACAGTGTAGGGGCCATGCTGGAAGATAATTTATAAGAAAAGAGGTCCTTACCATGGATTTGAATAAAAAAGCCTTGGTCGTCCTGGCTGCCGTGACTCTCGGCACTGCCGGCACGGCCCTGGCCGCATCGGCTGACAGCTTCTCCGATGTCCCCAAAGACCACTGGTCCTATGAAGCCCTGGATTACCTGGCAAAAGAAGGCGTCATCGAAGGCATGGGCAACAGCACCTTTGAAGGCGGCCGCACCATGACCCGCTACGAAGTCGCCAGCATCGTCGCCAAAGCCATGCAAAAAGGCGGCGGCAACTTCGGTGACAAGACGGTCCTGGAAAAACTGCACGCCGAATATGCCGACGAAATCAACGTCTTGCAGCAGCAAGTCGCCAAGAACACCCAGCAGATCGAGCAGAATACCAAGGATATAGATTCGCTGAAAAACGGCATTGCTGGAAAGATGGAACTCAACGGCTTTATCCGCGTCCAGTACGACCATGATAAGTACAGTAATAACGTTCAGAACAACAGCGATTTATATAAAGACAATGACCGCTTCTACATGAGCTTGAACGGTTCCTATAAGGTCAACGATAATTGGAAAGCCAAATTCCAGTTAGAAAAGAATTCCTTCTATAACGGCGGTCATGACCATGAAAACGAATCGGGTTCGTGGGCGACCGATGGCAGGGATAAAGGTCGGGCGAAACGCTGGTCTGGCCATGATGGCGATATCCAGCGCATCTGGGTCGAAGGGACAGACCCGAAAACGGGAGCCTGGATTAACATCGGCCGTGCCTGGCGCGGCTTAGGCCAGCAGAACGTCCTCTTCGGCACGGAATCAGATGGTTTCCAGCTCGGCGTTCCCATCAAAGGGACCAGCCTGACCGCCAGCGGCTTCTGGTTCGCCTCGACGAATGGCGGGAATCATGAAAGCTGGTACGGCCTCGGCACATGGGGAAATATCGGACCGCGGGCCGGTATCAACGTAGCCTATGCCTTGAATTCCAAGCATAAAGGCGATGTTTACGAAAAGAGCACGAGTCACCTGGAATTGTGGGGCGAAGAAACCGTCGATTACGATAAAGCCTACGTCCTCAGTGGCTGGCTGGACCTGTCCAAGAATACCCGTCTTCTGGCCGACTATGTCCAGACCAACGCTGATTATCAAAACAACAGTACGTTCTTACGTTTGAACTATCGCAATACAGATCTCCAGAAACCAGGGACCTGGCAGGCCTATGCCCGCTGGTATCGCTATGGAACCAATGGCACCATCGCTGGCGATGACGAATGGAGTTCCTTGTTCTACAATGGCAGTGCCGGCAGTAAAGGCTGGATTTTGGGGTATAAATACGTGCCTTGGAAGAACATCGAATGGGAAACACTCTATTCAAAACAGGAACAGATTTCCAATTCGGATAATAAACGGACTCTCGTCCGCACCCAGATGGACTTCCATTTCTAAAATTTAAGGCCTTTCCTCGGATTCAGGTGCGGCTGCGCCGCGACAGACTCAAACTGATAACGACGCTTCGGGAAACCCTCAGCGCGTAGCGGGCCGCCCGCAGCCACTGTCCGTTCAGGGAACTATCCTGCAATTGACAGACCCGAAAAATCTGGGCGGCCCCTACGGAATCGCATACAGGCGATG
>CABQJB010000072.1 GCA_902464195.1 uncultured Megasphaera sp. | reverse complement strand
CCTATATCGACGCCGGCCGTGACCACAGCAGCGACGAAGATACGGTCCTCATGGCCCATCTGGGCCGCAAGATCGGCAGCCATCACGAAATCTACGGCGCCGTCAAGTTCATGCCGTCTTCGCTGGACTGGAATTTTATTCCCGGCTACTTTTACCGCTTTAGCGGCGGGACCCAGGCGGGATACCAGTTCGAGAGCCTCGACGACAGCCAGCACCTGTGGCTGCGCCAGCCCTTAGGCGGGCGGTGGACCCTGCGCTACGACCGGGACCTGACGCATGATGATTCCGAAGTGGGCCTTCATTATCGCGTCGATGATTATGTCGGTTTGGAATATATCGTGTCCGACCACGATGCTTGGCTCCGGATTATCGGTTATTTGTAATACAAAAGGAGAAGTTTTATTATGATGTCTGAAATGGGTAAGAAACGCAATATCAAGATTTTTTCGGCTGTTATCGCAGCTATCTTCGTCTTCAGTGTCGCCGGCCTGGCTATCATGCAGACGGGCAACCCCGTCAATGCGGCTCCGTCGAGCAACATCGGCGTCGTCGATACGAGCAAGATCATCACGCCGGATAATCAGGATGCCGTTGCGGCACAGAAACAGCTCCAGCAGGCTGGCGAAGATATGCAGAAGCAGTTTGAACAGCAGTCGGCCGGCATGGACGACCAGCAGAAACAGCAGCTCTTCCAGAAGATGCAGGGCGAACTGGCTACGAAACGTCAGGAAATCTTCAAAGGCATCAAAGATAAAGTCGACAATGCTGTCAGCGATGTCGCCAAGACCAAAGGCCTCAGCCTCGTCGTCGACAAGAGCGTCGTCCTCTATGGCGGCACGGATATTACCGACCAGGTCGCTAAAGAACTGAACAAGAACTCCGGCTCCAGCAGCTCCGACAGCAGCGCCAACAGCTCCAGCAGCAGTAACCAGTAAGGAGTCTTTATGAAACGGATATATGCGGCAGCCGGTGCCGCGGTCCTCATGGTCTGTCTCCTCGCCGGCTGGTGGTTCTTCAGCCACCGCAGCCAGCCGGCCCCTTCGACAGCCGCGACGCCGGTCTATGCCTATGCAGACCTGGAACACGTCGTCATGAGCCACCCGCGTTATAGCGAGTATCACCATTTGGAACTGGAATACAACGCTATGGTTGCCCAATATCAGTTTGAACAGTGGAACTATTCCCAGAAGGCAGCTGCCGAAGGGACATCGGTCCAGAATTTTGCTGCTGCCGATGCCGCCGGTTCGGCCGCCCTCGACCAGGAATTGCAGGCGAAAGTCGCCCTCAAAGAGAACGAGCTCAACAACCGGCTGAAACAACGGTATGATTCGCTCGTTCAGGAAAAGAAGAAGACGACGCCTGTCATTTCCCAGGCCGACACGTTGAAAATCGTCAATCTCCAGTTGAAGCTGAAGACCCTGTCCCTGTCTAAGGAAGAACGGGCAGCGACGGAGGAACAGCTCCAAACCTTGCTCAAAGGCAGTCAGGCCGACGTCCAGGTGACCAATCGGACAGCCGATGAAATCGCGGCCCTCATGGCACCGGATAAGGCCCAGGCCAAGAAAGAGCTTGATGACTACGCCCAGCAGGTCAAGAAAGACCTGGAAGGGCGCAAGGCAGACAGCCAGCAGGTCTTCCAGCAGCAGCTGGGCGTCTTGCAGGACCGGCCGGAACCGGCTGTGTGGAACAAGGAATGGAAAGATAAACTCGATGCAAAAGAAAAAGAAATGAAAGATGTGAAAGACGCCATCATGGCAGATATCCGCGACAAAGCCGCCGATGTCGCCCAGGAACAGGGCTTCGAGATGATCTTCGCCAACTACGAAGGTATCGGCACGGCTACGGATGTTACAGATGATATTATTGCCAAGTTGGCATAACAGGAGGCTTTTAGCAATGAAAAAAGTTTGGAAGCGCTTAGGAATCGTCGCCGCAATGCTGGCCCTGACGGGTATGCTCGCCGGCTGTGGCGGAAAAGATAATGTAGGCGTCGTCGACATGTCGCGCGTACAGAAGGAAGCGCCCCTGGTCCAGCAGTATAAACAGAAGACTGAAGATAAACAGAAATCCATCGAAAAGGAACTGCAAGATGCACAGCAGTCCATGTCGGCTGAAGATTTCCAGAAGAAACAGCAGCAGGCCCAGCAGGAACTCAATATTTTCGGTGCCAGCATGCAGCGTCAGTTCATGTCGGATATCCAGAGCAAGTTAGGCGATATCGCCAAGGATAAAAATGTCGGCATCATCGTCGTCAAAGAAGCCGTTCCTTCCGGCGGCATCGACGTAACCGATGATTTAATTGCCAAATTGCAGTAAAAAAAGGGGTTGTATATCGTGAAGAAAACAGTACAGGAATTAGCAGTATTGCTGGGCGGCAGAGTCATCGGCAAAGGTGACGCCGTCATTGAAGACGTGAAGGGCCTGGCCGAAGCCGGCCTGCAGGACATTACCTTTGCCGTCAATCCGTATACGGAGTATTTGCCGCAGGTCCATGCCGGCGCCGTCATTGTCGAAAAAGAAGTTCCTGCCGGAGATAATACGCTCGTCGTCGTAGAAAATCCCCGCCTGGCTTTTTCCCAGCTCCTCGTGCTGTTTCACCCCCGCCAGTCGGTCGCACCGGGCATCCATCCGACAGCCATCATCGATAACACGGCCGTCGTCGGCGAAGACGTAGCCATCATGCCTTATGCCGTCATCGGCAAGAACGTCGAAATCGGCAAGGGAACGACGATTTATCCCTATGTCTTCTTAGGCGATAATGTCAAGATCGGCGAAGGTTCAGTCCTCTATCCCGGTGCCGTTATCCACGAAAACTGCGTCCTCGGCAAGAATGCCGTCATCCGGGCGCACGCCGTCATCGGCGGCGAAGGCTTCGGCTTTGCTACGGAAAAGGGCAAGCATACGCGGATCCCGCAGATCGGCAACGTCACCATCGGCGACGACGTCGAAATCGGTGCCTGCACGTGCCTCGATAATGCAACCTTGGGTTCGACGAAGGTCGGCAGGGGGACGAAAATCGATAACCTCGTCCATCTCGGCCACAACGTCGAAATCGGCGAAGACTGTTTCCTCATCGCCCAGACGGGCATCGCCGGCAGCACCAAAGCCGGCAACCACGTCATCTTTGCCGGACAGACCGGCTGTACTGGCCACATCACCATTGGCGACAATGCCGTTTTTGCCGGCAAGTCGGGCATTACGGGCAATGTCAAGGGCAACCAGGTCTATGCCGGGTTCCCTATCCGGCCCCACATGGAATGGAGCCGTACCCAGGTCTATCTGAAACACCTGCCGGAAATGGCCAAGACCGTCAAGGCCTTGCAGAAAAAAATCGCTGAACTGGAAAAGAAATTAGAACAACAGTAAGAGGATTCGCCTATGTACACCTTTATGAAATGTCTGAGCTGGATCATCTGCCACATTCCAGAAAGCTGTCGCCGGGCCCTGGGCACCTTTTTAGGTGCCTTTTTCTGGACTTTCGTCCCCAAGAAGCGCAAGGTCCTGGCCCAGCAGCAGATCCTGGACTGCGGCCTGACCGATGACCCGGAAAAGGCCATGGCCATCGCCAAGGCCAGTACGGTCCGTTTCGGGCCTATGATCATCGAAGTCCTGTCGTATCCGCGCTATACGAAGGACATCCTCGATGAAAAGATTACCTGGCACGGTAAGGAATACCTGGATGAACTCAAAACCAGCGGTGAAGGGGCCATCTTCATGGCCTCCCATGCCGGCAACTGGGAACTCCTGGGAGCCGTCCTGGCCATGAATGGCTATCCCCTCATCTCTGTTGCCCAGGAACAGAACAGCAAGAGTGCCGATACCTTCATCAATGAGTACCGGGCCATGATGAAGCAGCATGTCACCTATAAGACGGGCATCCGCGATATGGTCCGCTTCCTTCGGGAAGGTCACTACATCGGCCTGCTCATGGACCAGGACCCGGGCTATGCCGGCATCATGGTCAAACTCTTCGGCATGGACACCCTGACGGCTGACGGACCGGCCAAGATGGCCGGCATCGCCAATTACCCCATCGTGTCGACCTTCATCCACGAAGACCGGCCGTACCACCACGTCGTCGAAGTCCTGCCGCCCATCAAGCCGTACACGGCGGATCACAAGCTCTCGAAAGAGGAAAAGAACCGCATCATGTACGAAACGACACAAGAACTCAACGACCGCCTGGAAGCCCATATCCGCAAGTATCCGGAAGACTGGTTCTGGCTGCACAACCGCTGGAAATGGACCAAACGGTACAAAATAAAACAAGCTGAAAAAGGACCTGTCGCATGACGACAGGTCCTTTTAAGCCGTTAGCAGCCAGCTGTCAGCGATTAGCAGATGATTTTAAATTTAAAAGCATCCCCTAACCCCTAACCCCTAACCACTCAAAAGAGGCTGTCTTCATGGGACAGCCTCTTTTTTTGCCTTACAATCCACGACAAACGGGGTAAAAAATGCTATGATTAAGGAAAGACATTCTTCACTTAGGAGGGACGATCGTGAACATTTTTTTATATCTCATTGCTATCATCTGTTTTGCCGTTCCCAGTTATAACTGGTTCGCTACGGGCCATCTGTCCGGGACGTTCAGTCTCGTCTTCGGCGTCTTCATCCTCTACTGGATACACCGCCGCAATAAGAAGAAGTTCAAGCCGGAACTGGAATTTTCCAGCGGCAACGAAGAAGTGGACAAGTTGAATGATGAACTCTTCAGCAAAGCCGTCGATGATTTCAACGCCATCGAAAAAGAGATGAAGCGCGTCGACGATGACGAACTGCGGAAACAGCTGCGCAAGATGCAGGGCATTGCCAAGAATTTCCTGACTTACTTGCAGCAGCATCCGGAACGGATGAGCCTGGCCCGGCGTTTCGTCGACTATTACCAGGACCGGGCCCTGCTCCTGGTCCGCAAGTACCAAGAGCTGGAAAAGACGGGCCTTGAAGCGCAGGAAGTGCAGCAGGCGAAGGGGGACATCAAGCAGATACTGGATAAATTCGACGAAGCCTATGAAGACCAGTTCTCCAAGGTTCTCAATGCCCAGCTCATGGACCTCGATGCTGAGATGAAAGTCATGAAGCAGAACATGGCCGCCGACGGCATCCGGACGGAACAGCCCCAGCCGGAACCGCAGGCCAAGCACAGTGATGACCTGGTCGGGACAATCATCGATTTAGCCGACCAGTTCTTGAATACGAAAAGAAAGTAGGTAGATACTATGGCCGATATCAATTTGAATGACCTTTTAGAAAAAAAGCAGGCTGACAGCCAGAAAGCCTTGCCTGCTGTCGATGAAAAGCACGAAGTGGCTCATTTCAATGCCCAGGTCGAAAGCCTGACGCCGGAAGAACGGCAGCAGGTCGACACCATCAAGGATGCCATCGACCTGGTCAATTCCAACGCCATCGTCCAGTATGGCAGTGCTGCTCAGAAGAATATCGCCACCTTTTCGGACAGCGTCTTGTCGACGGTCAAGAGCACCGACCCGGCCGCAGCCGGTGACCTGCTCAACGACCTGGTCAAACGGGTCAAGACCTTTGAAGACGAAAACGACGAGGACAAGGGCTTCCTGGCCAGCCTGCCCGTCGTCGGCTCGCTGTTCAAGAAACGCGAAGCCCTGACCCAGTCCTATACGACGCTGGCCGCCCAGATCGACAAGATACAGGCCGGACTGGACAGCCAGAAGATGACCCTTATGAAGGACATTGCCATGTTCGACGGGCTCTACGACAAGAACCTGGAATACTTCAAACAGCTCCAGCTCTACATCCAGGCTGGCGAAGAAAAGATAGAGGAACTGAACCTGACGACGATTCCTAAATTGGAAGCGCAGGCCCAGGTTTCAGATAATCCCATGGCCGTCCAGGTCGTCCAGGATTTCAAGGATTCCGTCAACCGCTTTGAAAAGAAGGTCCACGACCTGAAAATCAGCAAGACCATTGCCATCCAGACGGCGCCGCAGATCCGCATCATCCAGAATAACGACAAGATTCTCGTCGACCGCATCCAGAGCGCCATTTACAATACCATCCCCTTGTGGAAGAACCAGATGGTCCTGGCTCTCGGATTGGGACGGCAGAAAGAAGCCCTGGAAATGCAGCAGGCCGTGTCCAATACGACCAACGAGCTCCTCAAGCGCAACGCCGCCATGCTCAAGCAGAACTCCCATGATACGGCTGTCGAAAATGAACGGTCCATCGTCGATATCGAAACGGTCAAGCAGGTCAATGAAGACTTGATCAGCACCATCGAAGATACGCTGCGCATCCAGCAGGAAGGCCGCCAGAAGCGGCAGGCAGCCGAAGCCGAACTGGTCCAGATCGAAGACCGCCTGCGGGAAGCCCTGTTAAAAGGCGCCGGCCACAACTAAAAACTGCAAACTACAAACTACGGACTATTTCTTATAGCCAGCCGAATTTTTTGCAGGCTTCCAGAATCCCGCCCTTATCGTTGTCGCCGGTGACGTAGTCGGCATGGGCTTTCAGCTCATCCCGGCCGTTGCCCATGGCGATGGAAAAGAAGGGCTTGCGGAACATGGAGATGTCGTTCATGCCGTCGCCGAAGACGACAGCGTCTTCCGGCCGGCCGCCGACGAGTTCCAGCATGCGCAGGATGCCGCGGCTCTTATCAGTCGGTTCGATGAGGTACGTGTGATCGATGTATTCCAGGTGGGGCAGGCCGTATGTCGGCGGTTCGTCTTCAAGGCGCTGCGGCCGGGCGTACATGATTTTATAGATCGCCGTCAGGCTTTCGATGGCGACGGGGCGGACGACGGTTTCCATGTAATTGCGCGGGTCGTCGTGGGGAAAATCGTCATACGGCGTATAGCGGTTGATGGTATTGTCCGTGACGACAGCCCAGGGATAATGGCGGGCCGTCAGGTCGTGCAGCAGGGCTTTGCAGTTCTCCAGGGGCAGGCCTGTCATTTCCAGGATTTTCCCGTCCAGGGATAAGCTGTTGCCGCCATCGGCGACGACGGCCGGTATGCCGTAGCGGTCGGCGAAAGTCTGCGTATCGTGCTGCAGGCGTCCCGATGCGATGGCGATGAAATGGCCTTCCTGGACGAGGCGGCGCAGGCAGTACAGCGTGTCTGCCGGGATGATGCTGGAGATTCCCAGCCCCAGGGTCCCGTCGATATCGAAGAAAAAGTATTTTTTCGTCATGATGGTATCCTTTCTCGGAAAATTAAGAAACTTCTTTATTATAGCATATATAAATTTCTCCCAAAATCCCCTTTTGCCATTGACAGAAGGGGTCCTTTTTTTACATAATAAAGTGAATGTCTATTTATTTTCGATCACATATAAAGGAGCGATTTGACTAATGAGCACCATTGATACGACTTGTGTAAATGCCATTCGTGTATTGTCGGCTGACGCTATCCAGAAGGCAAACTCCGGCCATCCCGGCCTGCCTCTCGGCGCAGCTCCCATTGCATACGAACTCTGGGCAAATCACATGAACCACAACGCAAAGGACCCGAAATGGGCGAACCGCGACCGCTTTATCCTTTCGGCTGGCCACGGCTCGATGTTGTTGTATTCGCTGCTCCATTTCTACGGCTACGGCCTGACCATGGACGACATTAAACAGTTCCGTCAAGACGGCTCCTTGACACCGGGTCATCCGGAATACGGCCACACGACGGGCGTCGAAGCGACGACAGGCCCCCTCGGTGCCGGCCTGGGCATGGCTGTCGGCATGGCCATGGCAGAAGCCCACTTGGCAGCTATTTTCAATAAACCGGGCTATCCCGTCGTCGACCACTACACCTTCGCCCTCTGCGGCGACGGCTGCCTGATGGAAGGCATCTCGTCGGAAGCTTTCTCCCTGGCAGGGACTCTCGGCCTTTCCAAACTCATCGTCCTTTACGATAGCAACAACATCTCTATCGAAGGCAATACGGACATCGCCTTTACGGAAAATGTCCAGGCCCGCATGGCCGCTTTCGGTTTCCAGACGATCACCGTCGAAGACGGCACGGACCTCGACGCCATCGGCAAAGCTATCGAAGAAGCCAAGGCCGACAAGGAACATCCGTCGTTCATCACCATCAAGACCCAGATCGGCTATGGCTGCCCGGCTAAACAGGGCTCAGCTGCCGCTCATGGCTCGCCGCTGGGTGAAGAAAACATCGTCGCCATGAAAGAAAACCTGGGCTGGCCGAAACCGCAGGAAACCTTCTACATCCCGGACGAAGTCTATGCTCATTATGCTGAATTGAGCCAGAAAGCCGGCGCAGCTGAAGCGGATTGGCAGAAACTCTTTGCTGACTACGCTGCCAAGTTCCCGGATATGAAAGCCAAATGGGATGCTTTCCACAGCGATGTCGACGCACAGGCCCTCTTGAACAATGAAGATTTCTGGGCTTATGAAGATAAACCGCAGGCTACGCGCAGCTTGTCCGGCACGATGATCAACCGCCTGAAAGACATCATGCCCCAGCTCTTCGGCGGCAGTGCCGACCTGGCTCCGTCGAACAAGACGGAAATGAAAGGCGAAGGCTTCTTCAGCAAGACCGATTACAGCGGCCGCAACGTCCACTTCGGTGTACGCGAACTGGCCATGGGCGCCATCACTAATGGCCTGGCCCTCCACGGCGGCATCCGTCCGTATGCCGGCACGTTCTTCGTCTTCAGCGATTACATGAAACCGATGATCCGCCTGGCTGCTCTCATGAGCCTGCCGACGACGTATGTCCTCACACACGACAGCATCGGTGTCGGCGAAGACGGCCCGACCCATGAACCGATTGAACAGCTGGCTATGCTCCGCTCCATTCCGAACGTCAACGTCTTCCGCCCGGCTGATGCTACGGAAACGGCTGCCGGCTGGTACCTGGCTGCGACCAGCAAGAAGACACCGACGGCCCTCATCCTGACCCGTCAGAACCTGCCGCAGCTCGCCGGCAGCAGCAAGGAAGCCCTGAAAGGTGCTTACATCATTGCCGATGCCAAGAAAGCCGTTCCCGATGCCATCATCATGGCCAGCGGTTCGGAAGTCGAACTGGCTGTCAGCGCCAAAGACGAACTGGCTAAAGAAGGCGTCGACGTCCGCGTCGTCAGCATACCTTCGATGGAACTCTTTGAACAGCAGGACGAAACCTATAAAGAACAGGTACTCCCGAAAGCTGTCCGCGCCCGCGTCGCTGTCGAAGCCGCTTCGGACTTCGGCTGGGGCAAATACGTCGGCCTCGACGGGACGACAGTCTCCATGAAATCCTTCGGTGCCTCCGCACCGGCCGGCGTCTTGTTCAAGAAATTCGGCTTCACCACAGAAAACGTCGTAGCCGCCGTAAAGAAAGTCGTAAAATAATCGTGACTCGTGGTTCGTAGGGGACGTCCAAAGGCGTCCCGCAGGCCGCAGGTCGCAGTTAGCCGTTCGTAGGGGCCGTCCCAAAGGGCGGCCCGCCGCGTCTTTGCGGGATTCTTACAT
>CABQJB010000071.1 GCA_902464195.1 uncultured Megasphaera sp. | reverse complement strand
CGGCGGTCAGGTCACCGGTAATGGTGGCGCTGCCTGCTGTCAGAGCGCCCTGGATGGAAGCGCTGGCCCCTGTAATGGCGCCGCCTGCGTGGATGTCACCCACTGCGGAGATGTTGCCCGTAGAAGTTACGGTGCCGCCGGTAATGGAACCGCTGGTGTTGATGTTGCCATTGGTAATGGTGGCAATCCCATCAGTCAGGGTCTTGCCGGTTACCGTTCCGTTGCTCATGGAAGCACCCTTACCGTCGCTTACGGTTTCGCCGGTGATGGTGGCCTTGGAAGTGACATTGCCATTTTCATCCACGGTGAAGGCCCCGTTGGCCCCTTTGATCTTGCCGTCAGCACTCATAGCTGCCTTGGCTGCAGCATAGTCATCGCCGCCGGTGTAGACACCGTTGGCATTCATAACACTGCTGTTGGTGCCAACCTTGATACCCTGTTCGTTTAGGGTAATCTGGTTGTCATTGCCCTTGTTCAGGATCATTTCATTGGCATCGGTCTTGGAGGTGGTCACGTTGCCCTGGGCGTCAATGGTAGTGGTGTTCTTTTGCAACACATTGTCGTTGCTCAGGCTCAGTCCGCTGTTGACGGCTTCCACCAGTTTGGTATCTGCTGCCACACGGGCCGAAGCTTCTGCCGTAATCTTATCATCCAGTGCTGCATCGGCTGCTTTCCGTTCTGCGGCTTCGTTGTTGATATTGGTTTGCAGGGTCGTATCGGCTGCTTCCCGGGCTGCCGTTTCTGCCTGCAGGCCCTGGTCCAGAGCGTTCAGGTTCTGGCCTACATAGTTATCAGCCTTCACATACTTGCCATCCTTCGTCGTACCATCGGTGAAGCCTTCGGTAGCGGTGAGCTTGCCGTCTACCATGACCGTCTTGGAATCCTTGTCATAGGTGATGGCTTCAGTCTTATCTTCCAGAGCCGTAGTCCGGGAGTCGAGAGCCGCATCGGCTGCTTTACGGTCAGCCGTTTCCGTATTCAGGTCATCCTGCAATTTATTCGTGGTTTCATGGATTGCATTGGCTTCGTTCGTGATGCGTTCGTTCAGTTCATTGTCTTTAGCTTCACGGGCTGCTGCTTCATTATCGATATTGGTCTGCAGCTGTTTATCCGCATTTTCCAGATTGGTAACCGAATATTTGCGTTTACGTGCTTCTTCTTCAATGGCATCGGCATTGGATTTAACCTGGGTATCGAGAGCGGAAAGGTTAGCCCCTACACTATTGGTTTGGACTACGTAGTTTCCGGTCTTCGTTGTATCGTCGTAAACAGCTTCCGCTTCTACTTTCCCTGCTACCGATACATCACCAGTAGAGGTTATGTCACCAGTAGAAATACTTCCAGATGTCAATTGCCCACGGATTTTCATATCTCTGACTGTCTGGTTTTCTTTAGTACCTACAATTAGATTGCCACTACTAGAAATGTGAAGGGCCGTGCTGGTCTTCTGGTCTGTCATAGCCTGCTTGAGGGCATTATCGGCGGCTTCGCGGGTTGCAGCTTCGTTGGCATCTGCCTTTTCCAGATTAGTCACAGAGTATTTCCGTTTCCGTGCTTCTTCATTAATGGCCTCAGCATTGGCCTGGAGTTCATTTTGAACTTCCTTACTAAATTTTTGAATATCTTCCTGCAGGGATTCCATCCCTGTATCTATCCCTTCTTTGGTATAAACTTCTACCGCCGTAGTAGAACCAGTGGCTGCTGGCTCTACCGTCGTCGTGGTATCTGCCGCATAGCTAAATCCTCCGACCGGGAGGAGCATGAGGGCCGTGATGGCGGCCAGGGCCAGGCGTCTGGTTTTATCTCCTGTGCTGGAGGCCTTGGTATGGCCTTTGGCTAATTCCGAAGCTACGACGTAGCAATTTCTTGATTTACTCCAGATGACTTTAAATATCTTATTCATATTATCGCATCCTTTCTGTATAAAGATTTGACAGGGACCTTAATTTGGCGTACAAAAATAAGACGTGTCGGAAATGCTGAATTTTTTGGGATTTTTATGCGTCTTTTTGGAAAATGAATTTGAAATAATCTTCCTGGAACTGGCGATATTTTCGTTTGGCCAGGGGAATTTTGTGCCCCTTCACTTCGATGTACTCACTCTTTATGATGTGAATTGCAGACTGGTTGACGATATAACCCTTTCCGGGAGAGACGAACTGGCCGGGGACAATGGATTCAAAGGTCTGCAGCAGAGCTGACAGGGATTGGCGCGTTTCCAGCATAGAGCCGTCATAGGTGTGGACTTGCTGGACATGGCCGTTGCTTTCGACGAAGAGCAGGTTGTTGACTTCTTCGACCTGGATGCCGCCGCCGACGAGGCGGAAGATGATTTTTTTGCTGTGCCGCTGGCGGATTGTGTCCATGACCCGGTTCATGGCCTGGTCGAATTGTTTTTGTGTAAATGGCTTGGTCAGATAGTGGGCGGCTCGGATATCGAAGGCTTCGACGGCGAATTCGTCGCTCGTCGACAGGAAGATGATTTCTGCCTCACATTTCTGTTTTCTCATTTCACGGGCGATATCAGTTCCCAGCAGGCCGGGCATGCAGATATCCAATAAGATGATGTCGAAATCTTTCTTTTCTTCCACGGCGTCTACAAAGTTCATGGCGTTGTTATAGGCGCATATCTCGATATTCGAGGTTTTGTCCTGGTAATAAGTCTGTACGGCTGTTTTCATGATTTCCAACTGGTCTTGTAAATCATCGCAGAGGGCAATTCTCAACATAGGTACCTCCTTTCTGTTCACGGTAAGGGAACAATCATCCTTTTGCAAGTGTATTATAACTCGTGTTGGTGCTTAAAAATTCCTCCGTGACATAAAATGTACTTTTTTTGGCATAAACGGAATGGACCCTGATTTTTTTTTATACAATATCGAATACATTGCTATTATTCTGCAATCATCCTGCAAAATTTACAATTTGACTTAAACCATCGCTTTATTTTGCTGAATTCAGTATAATTGGAAAAGCATTTGTTGCCTATTATACTTCTGTATACAATTTACGGGCATATTAATAGGATGGGAAAACGCCATTGCATCGCCTTCCTAAATATGGTATGATACGGCCGAGGCAAAAGATAACATCACGTATCGTGAGTTATACTTTTTTTCGGATATTTCTCAAGATGGTTTTTTCATCTGCTTGGATCTGATTCAGACCGAGACAGAAAGGATGGCTCATCATTTGTTGGCAGGGCTGAGATAAGTGGGATTTTTCACAATTTCGCCTGCCAGTATGGACGTTTGTCGCTTAGACACCTTTCGGTCTGTGCCGGAAGGTGTTTTTTTGTTTCTTTTGCCCAGATTCTCATAGGGAGGTTTTTTTATTGAAAAAGTGTTGTGATTTTCTGGTAAACAACATGGCCATTTTCGTCGTCCTCATCGGTATCGTCGGCGCTGTATGGCCGCAGACCATGCAGTGGATCAAGCCCTATGTCGGCTGGCTGCTGGGAATCGTCATGTTCGGCATGGGCATGACCCTGACCGTGCAGGATTTCAAGACCGTCTTCAAGCGGCCCTGGGAAGTCCTCATTGGTGTCTTCGCCCAATTCCTCATCATGCCCTTGGTGGCCTGGGCCCTGGTTCGCATCTTTGCCTTGCCGCCGGAACTGGCCATTGGTGTCATCCTCGTCGGGACCTGCCCGGGCGGGACGGCATCGAATGTCATTTCTTATCTGGCCAAGGGTGATGTCGCCCTGTCTGTCTCTATGACCATGTCGACGACGCTCCTGGCACCTATCGTGACGCCTACCTTGACCTGGTTCCTGGCAGGCGCCTGGATTCATGTTTCCTTCGTATCCATGATGATTTCCATTGCGGAAATGGTCCTGGTACCGGTCCTGCTCGGTTTGGCGGCTCATCATTTCTTTGCCCGCGGCGTCGAAAAAGTCCTGCCGGCCATGCCTGTCGTATCGGTTGTCACCATTGTCATCCTTGTCGGCTGCGTCGTATCTCTCAGTGCGTCGCGTCTCTTTGACGTCGGCCTGCTCATGGCGGCTATCGTCATCCTGCACAATGTCTTTGGCCTGGCCCTGGGCTATGGCATGGCCAAATTGTTCCGCCTCGATTCGCGCAAATCCCGGACCGTAGCCATCGAAGTGGGTATGCAGAATTCCGGCATGGCGGCATCCCTGGCCGTCTTATATTTCAACCCGGCAGCGGCCATTCCCGGTGCTATCTTCAGTGTATGGCACAATATTTCCGGGTCCATCGTGGCCAATTTCTTCTCGCGCCGCGATGAAAAAGCCGAAGAAAAGGCCCGCGCCCTGTCTGTCGATAAATCGAGTGTTCCTACTCATTAATTCATATTTCAAAGGAGTCTTACAATCATGAAAATTTTCCGTACTGTCAAAGAAATGCAGGCATTTGCTGGTGAACAGAAGAAGGCTGGTAAGGTC
This sequence comes from uncultured Megasphaera sp., assembly GCA_902464195.1. GTDB lineage: Bacteria > Bacillota > Negativicutes > Veillonellales > Megasphaeraceae > Megasphaera. The sequence continues at coordinate 5,054 of CABQJB010000071.1, read as the reverse complement.
ATCGGCCTGGTCCCGACTATGGGTGCCCTTCATGAAGGTCATCTGACCCTGATGCGGGCTGCCAAAGCCAAATGCGACGTCGTCATCGCTTCGGTCTTCGTCAACCCGACCCAGTTCGGCCCGAACGAAGACTATGACGCTTATCCGCGCCGCTTCGACGAAGATTGCCAGAAATTGGAAAGTGTCGGCGTCGATGCCGTCTTCCATCCGGAACCGTCGGAAATGTATCCCGAAGGGTACTGCACGTATGTCAATGTCGAAGGCGATATTACTCATAAACTCTGCGGGGCCCAGCGGCCTATCCATTTCCGCGGCGTCGCTACGGTTGTCACGAAACTGATGAACATCACCCGCGCCGATGAAGCCTTCTTCGGCCAGAAAGACGCCCAGCAGGTCGTCGTCGTCCGCCGCTTCGTCAGCGACCTCAATATCCCGGTCCACATCAATATGGTCCCCATCGTCCGCGAAGAAAGCGGCCTGGCCCGGAGTTCGCGCAATGCTTACTTGTCGCCGGAAGAAAAGCAGGCAGCCCTGGTACTGTCCCGCAGCCTGCGCAAAGCCAAGGCAGCTTATGAAGGCGGCGAAAAGGACGTAGAAACGCTGAAAGCCATCGTCACCAAGGAAATCCAGTCCGAACCGATGGCTTCTATCGACTATGTCGACCTCTTCTCCTTCCCGGCTTTGGAACCGATTACGACGGTCGACCAGGAAAGTCTGCTGGCTATCGCCGTCCGCATCGGCAAGACGCGCCTCATCGATAATATCATCATCGGTTAATGAATCTTCACATTTTCTTCACATTTCCTCCACATCTTTTTCGCACCTCTCTGGTATAGTATAATCATGAACAGAGGGGTACTACAAAGGAGGTCTTGATGATGAAGAAAAAAATCTTAGCCGGTTTGGCTGCGCTTGCAGTCGTTGCCGGATTTTCCGCCTTTGCAGCCACACCAGCTGCTTCGGAAACGCCATCGTCGGCGCCGTATGAACAGGGGTACACCTGTTATGATAATGGGTACTGCCCAGGTCCACAGCGGCGTGGCTGCTATGATGGCCAGAATAACTGCTATACGGACAATGGTTATTGCCAGGGTCCGCGCCGCGGCTGTCGGGCCAATACCCGCAGTGGTTGTCAGGGCTGGCAGAATTGCCCGGCCTATGACGATCAGCGCTAAGCAGTTCATCTAAAAGGGGGAAAACAATATGGTAATGACTCACTACATGGAACTCTTGTCGCTCCATGAACCTTGGTTCTTGATTCTCTTCATGCTCGTACCGATGGTATTGGCAGAAACGATTTTGGCATCCGATGTATTGTCACTGATTTATAGAGATCGCCGCAGTGCAAAATGGGATAGCCTCAAACATATTTGCGGCCTCATCCTGGGCATTTTCTTTATCATTGTTACGGTGTACATCGTATCGTCGTATGTTCCGACGATCCAGTGGCGCGGCCCGATTGACTATATCTCTATCTGGGCTTATGTTCTGGGTGTTATCCCGGCTGTCCTGGTATTGCTCCAGGAATTAGGGGTCATCTTCAAGGGTCCTGATGAAACGTCCAAGCTTAAGAAACACCTGGGCCTCATGATCCTTTTCGTCCTGCTCACCCACTTGGCCATGGTCTTCGGCATGGCTGACCCGCAGCTCGCAGGCTACGTCCCGCCGAAACAGAACATGCAGATGCAGATGAATGGCGATATGCCTATGGATGGCAATATGCCCATGGATCACAGTCAGATGGACCACAGCCAGATGTAGTAGGGGCCGTCCCAAAGGGCGGCCCGCCTCTCCTGTTAGGAGAGGTGGCCCGAAGGGCCGGAGAGGTTTAACCTCTCAGTCAGCTGTAGCTGACAGCTCCCCTATAAGGGGAGCCATTACGCTAACCCCTAGCCACTAACTGCTAACCACTAAAAAGGGCTTGTCGCACGTGCGACAAGCCCTTTTTTCATGCTATAATTGATATAAAAAGGGGTGAACACGATGGATTTAGCGCAGCCGATTTTAGAGGGCATTATCGCTCTGGCTAAACAATACGATATTCAAAAGGTCATTCTTTTTGGCTCCCGTGCCCGTGGCGATAATTGGGAACGCAGTGATATTGACCTGGCCGTCTGCGGTGGAGATATCACGCGGTTTTCTCTCGATGTCGATGAGGTCATCCCGACGCTGCTCATGTTCGATGTCGTCGATTTAGATGAACCGGTCCAGCCCGAACTACGGGCCGCTATCCAACGAGAAGGAGTCGTTATATATGAAAAAATATGAGAATTTCTGTAAAGCCTTGGATAATCTCAAAGAGATACAAAAAGAAATACCGCCTTATTCGACGGTCGTCCAAACGGGAATGGTTTCTCTGTATGAAATCTGTTTTGAACAGGCCTGGAAAGCCATGAAGGAAGTATTGGAAAATAATGGCTATAGTCAGCATAAAATAGGGTCACCGCGGGCGATTATCAAAATGGCCTATCAGGCGAATCTGATTGAAGATGAGGATTGCTGGCTGGAGGCCTTGCGGGACCGGAATAATGTGGCCCATTCTTATAATGAAGAAATTGCCAATCATATCATCAGGGACAGCAAGGAAAAGTACATCGCCATGTTTGAAGGGCTGCAGCGGGAAATAGAAAAAAATTGGTTGTGAAAATGATAGGGAGGTGGAATTTTTGCGAACGAATTCGATTTTGATCGTCGATGATGATGAAAAACTTTGTGCCCTGCTGCGGTCCTATTTCGAGCAGGAGCAATTTATCGTCTATGTCGCTCATGACGGCATGACGGCGTTGCATACGCTGCGGAACCAGAAGCCGCAGATCATGCTCCTCGATTTGATGATGCCCGGCATGGATGGCTTCGAGGTCTGCCGCCGTATCCGTCAGTTCAGCGATATCCCCATCATTTTCCTGTCAGCCAAGGACGATGAAACGGACCGCCTGGTCGGCCTCAATATGGGCGGCGACGATTATGTGACCAAGCCTTTCCACGTCAAGGAAGTCATTGCCCGCGTCTACAGCCTGCTGCGGCGGACCCGCGGTGAAGTGCTGCAGCAGACGACATCATATACCATACGGGACCTGACTATCGACAAGGAAAAATTTACCGTCCTGCGGGGACAGCAGCCCATCGCCCTGACGCCGACGGAATTCAATCTCCTGCTGGTCCTGGCTTCGGCACCGGACCGGGTATTCAGCCGCATGCAGCTCGTGGATAAAGTACAAGGCGGCTATGGCTTTGAAGGCTATGAACGGACTATCGACACGCATATACGCAACCTGCGCAAGAAACTGGAGCCCGACCCGGCCCATCCGACGTATATCCTGACCGTATACGGTATCGGTTATAAATTCGATGGAGGAAGTCATGAAGAAAGCTGACAGCATCGTCATCCGCCTGACCGGGATGGTCTTTATCCTGATTTTCCTGACCATCGCCATCCTGCTCATCCTGGTCAACAATCAAATGGACAGCCATTTTTCCCAGTATTTGAATAACATGTCGCAAATGATGGGAAACGGCCATCAGGGCATGGGCATGATGCACGGCATGATGCATGGGCCGGCGGAAATCACGTATATATCGGCTGTCCATCGGTCGCTGCTGTGGGTCGGCCTGGTCATGCTGGCCGTCAGCGTCACCATCAGTTACTTCATTGTCCGGGAAATCATGCGGCCCTTGTCGGCTCTGACCGATGCCGTCCAGAAGGTCAAGGCCGGCACGTATGGCCAGACCGTGCCCGTCGAGCGTCATGACGAGGTCGGGACCCTGACGGAGACTTTCAACGATATGTCCCAGGAACTGGCAAAAAACGATAAGATGCGGCGCCGCCTCTTTGCTAACATCGCCCATGAACTGCGGACGCCCCTGGCCATCTTGCAGGGCAATCTGGAAGGCATGATCGACGATGTCATCCCGACGGATAAGAAGGTCCTCCTGTCCATGGAAGATGAGACGTTGCGCATGGGCCGGCTCATCCAGGACCTGCGCGACCTGTCACTGGCCGAAATCAACGAGCTCACCCTCCATAAGGAGCCCTATGATATCAACGTCCTCCTGGAACGGGCCGTGAGTATGCTTCAGCCTTTATGCGACGAAAAATCCCTGACCGTCCATTTGGACTTGGCCAGGGATTTACCGAAAGTATCCATCGATATAGACCGTATCAATCAGGTCATTTATAATCTGCTGAACAACGCCATCCGCTATATCGAAGCGGGCTGTACGATTACCGTTTCGACGCTCGTCGTCACCGTGAAGGGACTACCTTATGTGCAGGTCCAGATCGCCGATACGGGCAGCGGTATTGCACCGGAGGATTTACAGCATATCTTCCAGTATTTCTACCGCAGCGAGAAATCGCGGAGCCGCAAGAGCGGCGGCAGCGGTATCGGCCTGGCCCTGGCCCGGCAGTTCGTCCGCAGTCATGGCGGCAGGATATGGGCGGACAGCGAAGTCGGCAGGGGCACGACGTTTACTTTTATTTTACCAATTCATAACCAGCGTCGGCAATGACTTTGGCAAAGGCTTCCGTCGGGATGTCTTTGCTGGTCGTGACGTCGGCTTTTTTGCCTTCCAAGTCGACAGTGACGGCCGTGACGCCATCCATGGCAGCCAATGCATCGTGTACGTGTTTCTGGCAGTGCTGGCACATCATGCCTTCGATTTTCAATGTCTTTTCCATCGTTTCATCCTCTTCTTTCTTTGGTGTAGTAAGATTTTGTAATGTATATCCAGCAGTGGTGATGACTTTTTTGAAGTCCTCTGCGGAGATAGCTTTGTCAGCCGAGACGTCGGCTTTCTGGCCATCGAGGTCGACGACGGCATCGGTGACGCCGTCCATGGCTTTCAGGACTTTCGTGACCGTAGCCACGCAGTGCTGGCACATCATGCCTTCGATGGACAGGGTATAGTGATACGGAGCCGGAGCTGCTGCCACTTCGGGAACCGGCTTTTGCGGAGCTGCCTGTGCAGCTTTCGGGTTACTGGTTTCCGGCGCCGCTGTTTCACGTGAAACATTGGCACTGTGTGTCGTCTTGAAGAAGCGAAGGCGCAGGGCG
>CABQJB010000070.1 GCA_902464195.1 uncultured Megasphaera sp. | reverse complement strand
GTAGTTATGGGCTATAATATAATGATATAAAGGAATGAGCAAAGGTGGTGTCTTATGGAATATGGATGGGTCATGCTGATCGTCTTGTCTGTTATGGGCGGGATCATTGCCTATCTCGGCGATAAGATCGGCTCCCGTGTAGGGAAACGGAAAATTAAATTATTCGGTTTGCGGCCGAAGTATACGTCCATCCTGGTCACCATCCTGACGGGCATCAGCATTGCTGTCATCACCTTAGGTGTCATGTCCATCTTGTCGGAAAACGTCCGCATCGCCTTGTTCGGCATGCACCAGCTGCAGATGCAGAAGGCCCAGCTCGAAGCTCAGCGGGACGAACTGCTGCAGCAGGCGAAAGACCTGGGCAAGGAACTGGACGACAAGAATGAGCTCATTGCATCGAATGAAGAACTCCTGAAGAAGCAGCAGGAACAGCTGGACGGAAAGAATGAAGAAATACGGACGACCCAGCTTGATTTGCAGCAGGCCCAGGCCGCCCGTGACGACAAGGCCCGCCAGCTGACAGTCATCCAGGTCGCCATGGACGAAGCCAAGAAGCAGCGCGACTCGGCCCTGGCTGATAGTGAAAAGGCCCGTCAGGACGTAGCCATGCTGGAAGAAACGAAACAGAAAATGATGGGCACCATCGACGTCCTCGACAAGCGCATCAAGCTGCTCAATGAAACGATGACCAACATTCGAGAAGGAACCGTCGTCTTCCGCGTCGGCGAAGTCCTGTCCAGCAACGTCCTCAACGGCGGCCTGAGCCAGGCCCAGACGCGGGAAGAACTGAGCCGGGCCATGAGTCAGACCAATACCATGATCTGCCGTCATCTTGGCGTCCGTGATGAAAATACAGTTCTCCTCTACATTTCGCCAGACGAATTCAACGCTACCGTCGACGCCTTGCAGAAGGCTGGGAAATCGCAGAAACTGCTGCGCATCATCGCCGCCGGCAACATCATGCTCGGTGAACCGGCCCTGGTCCATGTCGAAATGTATGATAACAACCTCATCTATCACCGCGGCGATGTCGTCTACGAAGAACGGCTGACGGCGCAGGAATTGTCGGGCAATGCCGAACTGCAGGTCATGCGTTTCCTCCACAATGTCAATCAGCAGGCCCAGGCCAAAGGCCTCCTGCCAGATCCGCTGACAGGCAATGTCGGGGCCCTGACGGCAGTAGAAATGTTCGAGACCATCAATAAGATAAAGAATCACAACGGCGCCGATATCGTCCTCAAGGCCGTCACCGAAGCCGATACCTACACGGCCGGCCCCTTGCAGATCGACATCCGCGTAGAAGCCGATGAATGATGGGGGAAACTAGCCACTAGCCACTAGCCACTAACCCCTAACCCCTAACCACGTAAACGGGCGCCCCACGTGGTCGCCCCTACAACTTAGGCGTGCCGCGATGCGGCAACGCCGATAACAGGAGGCGATACTTTGATCTTTGCCATTGACCCTGGTTCGGAAAAGACGGGGACGGCTGTCGTTGCTGATGACGGCAGTCTGGTTACCAAGGCCATCGTGCCGACGCCGGAACTGGGCGATTATTTGAGTCATATTTATGAAACGCATCCTTTTTCCCATATCGTCATGGGCGATGGGACGAACCATAAGAAACTGCAGCCCCTGGTCGAGCAGTGGATTGCCAAGAATCATGGGGATATCACTTTTTCCCTGACAGACGAAAAATTCACTACTGTTGAAGGGCGCAAGCTCTATTTTAAATACACGCCGCGCAAGGGCTGGCGCCGTTTCGTGCCATTGTCCTTCCAATATCCGCCGGAACCGGTCGACGACTTCGTCGCCTGGATCATCGGCCGCCGTTATTTAGCGAAACAACGAGGAGAAAAAATATGAAATACATCTTGCGTGCCCTGGGCCTGGCCTTTGGCGCTCTCATCTACACCATCGGCCTGGACGTCTTCCTAGTCCCGAACCACGTCATCGACGGCGGCGTCGTCGGCATTGCCCTCATGGCAGCGCAGGTGACAGGTATCAGCTTCAGTGTGTTCATCATCATCCTGAACATCCCGTTCTTTATTTTTGGCTATAAGAAGATAGGCGCTTTTTTCACCATCTCTTCGCTCTTTTCCATTCTCTGCCTGTCTGGGTGGAGTACGTTCATCCATTACGAACGGGTCACGTCAGACCCCTTCTTGTCGACCATTTACGGCGGTATCATCATCGGCCTCGGCGTAGGCCTCATCATCCGCTGGGGCGGCTCTCTGGACGGGACGGAAGTCCTGGCCATCATCGCCGACAGGCGCACGCCTTTTTCCGTCGGCGAGACAATCATGTTCTTCAACCTCTTCATCCTGGGGAGTTCGGGATTCGTCTTTTCCTGGGACAGCGCCATGTATTCCCTGGTGGCGTATTTCATCGCCTATAAGATGATTGACGTCGTCACCAACGGCCTCGACGAAATGAAGGGCATGCTCATCGTCACGGGTAAGCACGACGAAGTCGCTGACTGCCTGACCAAGGACATGGGCCGTGCCGTGACGCTCATCAACGGCGAAGGCGCTTACAAGCGGGAAAAGACGATGATCCTCTACTGCGTCGTGTCGCGCCTGGAAATCACCAAGATACGCGATGCCATCACCGGTGTCGACCCCAATGCCTTCGTATCGGTCTTCGATATCAGCGAAGCACATGGCGGCTTGTTTAAAAGACATAAAATGCATGGGTGAAAAGTCAAAAAAGGCTTGACATAATTGGCGAATCTGCTGTATTGACATACAGCTCATATTTGCTATTATATAAAATAATTGGGTTATAGCGTTAACCTGAAAAAATGACAACACAGGTGATAGAACACCTATTGGGAGGTATACAATGGCACAGTTAAATTTCAACATCGAAGACATTTGCGGCACTTTGTCGGAAAATAAAGACGGCTGGCGCAAAGAACTGACGTACATCAGCTGGAATAATCGGGCACCGAAATTCGACCTTCGCTCGTGGGATCCGGATTATCAGGCCATGACCAAAGGTATTACCATGACCAAGGAAGAACTGGAAAAACTGCGTGATGTATTGAACGAAATGGATTTCGATAAATACTAAGGAGTGATCAAGTATGCTTTCGGCAATTCAATGAGATGAATGGAATGAAAGCATACTTTTTTATTTTCCTTGCCAAATTTGCCAAAACATTATATAATCTCTAGTTGTATGTGCTGTTAGTACTTGGTAATAATTTCAAGGGTGAATGAAATGGTTCGTATAGCGAGAGATAAGCGACATGCTTTATTAAAGAAGCGGATTGAAGAAAATCCTTTTATAAATGACGAAGAATTGGCTGAAGAATTTTCCGTCAGCGTGGCTACTATCCGCTTGGACCGCATGGCCTTGGGAATCCCTGAAATGCGTATCCGCATCCGCCAGAAGGCAGAAGCGGCGCAGCCGAAACTGCGCAATGCCCCTGTCGTCGGGGAGCTCGTAGACTGTATCATCGGCAAGAATGCCATTTCAATCATGACGGCAACAGACGATATGGTCGACGAAGCACACATCGTGCGCTCCCAGTGCCTGTATGCCCAGGCCAGTTCCCTGGCGCGGACGGTATTGAATCTTCCTGTCTGCATTACAGCCGTAGCCAATATAAAATATAAACAGCCCGTCACCGTAGGCGACAAACTGATCGCCAAGGCCGAAGTCATGCGCCAGCGCGACCAGAAATACTACGTATGGGTCACGATCCGGAAGATGCGAAAAGAAGTATTCCGGGCAAAATTTATCATAGAATCTTTGGAATAATGGAGCGGTAATAGAATGAAAATAGCTGTAGATGCTATGGGCGGTGATTACGCACCTGAAGAAATCGTCCTCGGTGCCGTAGAGGCCGTCAAAGCATATGATTTTGATGTCGTCCTGGTAGGTGACGAAAAGAAAATACGCGACGTACTGAGCAAATACGGCGCCAAAGAAAGCGACCGCCTGTCCATTGTACACGCCAGCGAAGTCATCGAAATGGGCGAACATCCGGCCCAGGCCATCCGCCGCAAGAAAGACGCTTCCATCGTCGTTGCGACGCGGCTGGTTAAAGAAGGCCTCTGCGATGCTGTCGTCGCCGCTGGCAGCACCGGTGCCGCTGTGACGGCGGCTCTCTTCGGGCTGGGACGCATCAAAGGTATCGAACGACCCTGTATCGCGACACCTATCCCGTCGAAGAAGGGCATTACGGTGCTCCTCGATTCCGGGGCCAATGCCAACAGCAAGCCGAAGCACCTCGTCGAAGGGGCGATCATGGGATACCATTATGCAAAATACATCCTGGGCGTCGAAAAACCGACGGTCGGCCTGCTGAATATCGGCGAGGAAGCGTCGAAGGGCAACGAACTCTGCCAGAAGACGTATCCTATGCTGGAAAATTTGAAAACTATCTCTTTCTATGGTAACGTAGAAGGGAGAGATATACCGAAAGGGACCGTCGATGTCGTCGTCTGTGACGGCTTCGTCGGCAATGTCATCCTGAAATTTGGCGAAGGCATGGCCATGTTCATCATCCGCCTCGTCAGAGATACGATCAAACACAGCGGTTTCATTGCCAAACTGGGGGCCTTAGCGGTCTACCCGGCCTTGAAATCGCTGAAGAAACGACTGGATTTCACCGAATACGGCGGCGCGCCGCTGCTCGGTGTCGATGGCAGCTTTATTATCTGTCATGGCAGCTCGAAAGCCAAGGCCATCAAGAACGCCGTCCGCGTTGCCGGTGAAATCGCCGAACAGGACGTCGTCGGCCATATTCGTAAAAGTATAGAGGAAGAAGAGGTAGAACAGTATGATAGTGAAAGCTAATCCCGCTGGGATTCTTGGTACAGGTCACTGTGTACCTGATCAGGTATGGACGAATAAAGATTTAGAAAAGATGATGGATACATCGGATGAATGGATCCGCAGCCGTACAGGCATCGGTGCCCGCCACGTCGCCCCGAAGGGCGTCACGACGTCGGACCTGGCTACGAAAGCCGGGGAAGAAGCCCTGAAGAATGCCGGTATCAAAGCGGAAGACCTGAATTTGATCATCGTCTGCACCTTGACGCCGGACCGGGCCCTGCCGTCGACGGCCTGCAAAGTACAGGCCAACCTCCATGCAGTCAATGCAGCTGCCTTTGATTTGGAAGCTGCCTGCTCGGGCTTTGCCTATGGTTCGATCATTGCTTCCCAATTCATCGAAAATAAGATGTATAAATATATTCTGGTCATCGGTGCGGAAATCCTGACCCGCGTCGTCAACTGGAAGGACCGCTCGTCGTGTGTCCTCTTCGGTGACGGTGCCGGAGCTGCCGTCATCGGTCCTGTACCGGAAGGCTACGGCATCCTCGGCGGTGCCATGGGTGCCGACGGGACAGGCGGTGATTTCCTGACGATTCCTGCCAGCGGCGTTGAAATGCCGCCGACCGATGCCCTGCGCGAAAATGGCATGGCCTATGCCAAGATGGACGGTAAGGAAGTCTATAAATTCGCCGTCAAAGCCATGCCCCACGCCGCAGAATTAGCCCTCCAGCGGTCGGGCCTGACGAAAGAAGACATCGATGTCCTCGTACCGCATCAGGCCAATATCCGCATCATCCAGTCCGCCGCCAAACGGCTCCACGTGCCGATGGAAAAAGTATTCGTCAACATCGAAAAATACGCCAACACGTCGGGTGCTTCCATTCCCCTGGCTTTAGATGAAGCCATCAAAGCAGGGATGATCCACCGCGGCGATATCGTCTGCCTGGATGGATTCGGCGCCGGCCTGACCTGGGCCAGCTTAGTTATGAAATGGTATTGATTTTTTTACGAGAGGTGTGACTGATGATGAAAAAGGCATTTGTTTTTCCCGGCCAGGGTGCCCAGAAAGTCGGGATGGTCAAGGATTTATACGACGCATATCCCGTTGTCAAACAGCTTTTTGAAGAAGCCGACGACGCTTTGGGATTCTCCCTGACCAAGCTCTGCTTTGAAGGTCCCGATGAAGAACTCATGAAGACCTATAATACACAGCCGGCTATCCTGACGGCCAGCACGGCCTGCTGCCGCGTCCTCGCCCAGGAAGGGCTGACACTGGACATCGCTGCCGGCCACAGCCTCGGCGAATATTCGGCCCTCGTCGCCGCCGGCGCCCTGACCTTTGCCGACGCCGTCCGCACGGTCCGCCTCCGCGGCCAGTTCATGCAGGAAGCTGTACCCCTCGGTGAAGGCGGCATGGCAGCTATCCTCGGCCTGGCTGAAGATAAGATCAAAGACATCTGCGCCCAGATTTCGGCCCAGGGCGGCACAGTCCAGGCCGTCAACTTCAACTGCCCCGGCCAGATCGTCATCGCCGGCAGCACCAAAGCCGTTGAAGAAGCCGCTGCAGCTATGAAGGAAGCCGGTGCCAAACGGGCTATCCTCCTCCACGTCAGCGCTCCCTTCCACAGCACGCTCATGGAACCGGCTGCCAAACGCTTGGCCGAAGTCCTCGACGACATCACCATTTCCGATGCCAAGATTCCTGTCGTAGCCAACGTCAACGGTCAAATCGAAACGAGTGCTGCTGATATCAAAGCCAACCTGGTCAAACAGGCTGCCAGCCCGGTCCTCTGGATCGACTGCACCAAGACCATGCAGGCTTTCGGCGCCGAAACCTTCGTCGAAGTCGGCCCGGGCAAGACCCTTTGCGGCTTTAACCGCAAAATCGACCGCAAAATCCACAGCGAAAATGTAGAAGATATTCCTTCCTTACAGAAAACGCTTGAATTTTTCCAGGAGGTTCGATAAAATGCACTTAACAGGGAAAACTGCTATCGTCACCGGCGGCTCCCGCGGCATCGGCCGCGCCGTAGCCATCGCCCTGGCTGAAGCCGGTGCCAGCGTGGCCATCATCTATGCCGGCAATACGAAGGCTGCTGAAGAAACGAAGCAGGCCATCGAAGAAAAAGGCGCCAAGGCCATGAGCATCCAGTGCGATGTCTCTGATGAAAAAGCCGTAGCCGACATGGTGAAAGCTGTCAAGAAAGAATTGGGCCGCGTCGATATCTTGGTCAATAATGCGGGCATCACCCGCGACGGACTGCTCATGATCATGAAAGAAGAAGACTGGCAGGCCGTCCTCAATACCAACCTCAATGGGGCGTTCCACTGCACCAAGGCCGTATCGCGGCTGATGATGAAACAGCGCAGTGGTTCGATCATCAACATTACGTCTGTCGTCGGCGAAACGGGCAATGCCGGCCAGGCCAATTACGCCGCTGCCAAAGCCGGCCTCATTGGCTTTACCAAGTCCGTAGCCAAAGAACTGGCTTCGCGCAACATCCGCTGCAATGCCGTAGCACCGGGATGCATCGCTACGGATATGACGGCTGTCCTCGGTGAAGACGCCGTCGATGCCATGGTCAAGACCATTCCCATGGGCCGCGTCGCCCAGCCGGAAGAAGTGGCCAAGGCCGTCTTGTTCCTGGCATCGGACGATGCCAGCTATATTACCGGCCAGACCCTCAACGTAGACGGCGGCATGGTAATGTAATACAAAAAGCATACTCCACTGAAAGGGGGTGAATGGACATGAGCGAACAGGATACTTTTGAAAAAGTTAAGAGCATTGTTGTTGAACAGTTAGGCGTTGACGAAAAAGAAGTCAAAATGGACGCTGCTTACATCGATGATTTAGGCGCTGATTCCTTGGACATTGTTGAACTTATCATGGCTTTCGAAGAAGAATTCAATATCGAAATCCCTGATGATGTTGCCGAAAAAATCAAAACTGTCAAAGATACAGTTGATTACATTGAAAAGGAAAAGAAAGCGTAAGTACGCAATAAGAGCCCGAAGGGGGAGGCATGTCGTATGTCTTCCCCTCCCGGTATCTTGAATGGAGGAAAACAGAGTGAAGCTGCCAGAATTAAGAATAGGTAAGCTCGTAGCAAAGGTGCCAATCATTCAGGGCGGCATGGCCATCCGTTTGTCCACAGCCCGGCTGGCTGCAGCCGTAGCCAATGAAGGCGGTATCGGCCTTATTGCGGCATCTGGCATGCCTTTTGACGAATTGCGACATGAAATTAAATTAGCCAGAAAATTGTCTCCTCATGGAATCATAGGCATAAACGTAATGGTTGCAGCCCGTGAATTCAAGGGTATCGTAACCACTGCTATTGAAGAAGGAATCGATCTGGTTGTGGCAGGCGCAGGCTTTTCCCGGGACATGTTCGCCTGGGGCAAAGCATCGGGCACGCCTATTGTCCCTATTGTGTCTTCTGCCAAACTAGCTAAAATATCCCAATCCCTGGGTGCTTCGGCCGTCGTCGTCGAAGGAGCTGAAGCAGGCGGGCATTTGGGGACCAACCGTTCGAGCCGCCTCATCGTGCCGGAAGTCCGCGCTGCCGTTGACATCCCTGTCATCGGTGCCGGCGGGGTACTGTATGGGGAAGACGTAGCCGAAATGCTCCGCCTCGGTGCCAATGGCGTCCAGATGGGCAGCCGTTTCGCTGCCAGCGTCGAATCGAATGGTGCTGAAGAATTGAAAAAAGTCTATCTCCGGGCCAACAAACCGGAAGACTTCATCCTCGTACACAGTCCTGTCGGCCTTCCCGGCCAGGCTATCCGCACGCCTTTCTCCGAACGGATCCTCCTGGGGACGGCACCGAAGCCGGAAACGTGTGACCAGTGCCTCAAGAAATGCAGCCATAAATACTGCATCATCCGGGCATTGACGCGGGCCCAGCAGGGCGACGTCGAAACAGGTCTGGTATTTTCCGGCAGGCGCATGATGGAAATCCACGACATCCTGCCGGTCAAGGATATATTTGCCAACATCAAACGGGAAATGGAAGCCATTCCCGACTGATTACGTTACTTTTTATAATGAGGTGAAAACTTTGGAAAAACGCGTAGTAATTACAGGGTTAGGTGTCATTTCTCCTGTCGGCATCGGCAAAGATGCTTTCTGGAATGCCCTGCTCAACGGCGAAAACGGCATCGGCCCCATTACCCACTTTGACGCAACCGAATATGCTGCCCGCATTGCCGGCGAAGTCAAAGATTTTAACCCCGCTGACTACGGCATCGACCGTAAAGAAGCCCGTCACATGGACCCGTCCACGCAGTTCTCTGTAGCTGCTGCCAAACTGGCTCTCGACGATTCCAAAATCAATCTGGATGAAGAAGACCGCGACCGCATCGGCACCATCATCGGCACGGGCATTGGCGGCATGGAAACACTCCACAACTTGTACAAAGGTCTGTTCGCGAAAGGCCCGTCCCGCGTCAATCCCTTCGTCGTACCGAAGATGATCGCCAACATGGCATCAGGCCAGGTATCCATTTTCTTCGGCCTTCAGGGCCATTGCGCCAGCGTCGTCACGGCTTGTGCTACAGGCACGAACTCCATCGGCGCTGCCTACCGTATGATCCAGCGCGGCGAACTCGACGCCGCCGTTGCCGGTGGTACCGAAGCCGCTGTATCTCCCGGTGCCGTAGCTGGCTTTGCCGCTATGAAAGC
>CABQJB010000069.1 GCA_902464195.1 uncultured Megasphaera sp. | reverse complement strand
CCCCTAGCCCCTAGCCCCTAGCCACTTAAAAGAGGCTGTCTTGATGTGACAGCCTCTTTTTTGCATTTTCGTTTGACGGATGATTGTTCGTATAGTAAAATGTAAGGGTATTTATGTTATTAGCCTAAGGAGGGGAGCCATAATGGATATTGAACGGTTGGAACGAGAAATTCACAGGAATCCCTTTGATACCTTTATGGATTTCCATGTCGAAAAGGCTGAACCAGAGAGTACGATCCTCACTTTTGAGAATAAAGGCTCGAAATGGGATAATCCCAATGGGACCATGTACGGCGGTGTCCTCTATTCGATGGCTGATTCGGCCATGGAGGCTGCCTGCGCTGTCTGTGGCAAAGCTGTCCTTACGTTGGACCTGGGCATGAATTACCTGCGCCCGGCTTTTGCCAATACGACGATCCGGGCCGAAGCCAGGGTCATCCATAACGGCCGTACGACGATGGTAGCCCTCTGTGATTTTTACGATAATGACCAGCGCTATTTAGCTCATGGCAAGGGCACCTTCTTTGTGACAGGGGCCTACGTCTTTGATGGAGAAAGGGGGCATACGGATGAATGAACCAGAAGAAGCAGTGAGCCCGGAAGTGGCAGAACGGCTGCACCGTATGCTGGACAGTATTTATTCTCAGACGCCTTATTTCCAGAGCATGCCCTGTACGGTAGAAAAACTCGATGTCGGCCGCGTCCGCATCGGCTTCGATATCAGCCGTCATTCCTGCAATTATCGGGGCATTGCCTCCGGCGGTGTCCTGGCCGCTTTCTGCGATACCCTCATGGGCATGGCCAGCCGGACCCTGGGGTTCCAGGTGACGACGCTGGAGATCAACATGAACTATATCCGCAGTGTCAAAGGCGGCGAGCACATCACCGGCATCGGCCAGGTCATTCACCATGGCCGGAAGACCATTGTCGTCGAATGTGAATGTTATGATGCTAGCGGAAATATTATCGTAAAAGGGCGGTCGTCTTTTTATATTTTGAAAAAACTCGATTGATAGGATAGTCATGTAATTATAGGGAAGGTTGGTTAATACAGATGGATTTTGCTTATAACGACGAACAGAAAGAAATCATCAAGGTTGTCCGCGACTTGGTGGAAAAAGAAATCGTCCCCTACGCTTCGGAAATGGATGAAACGGGAAAGCTCCATGAAGGTCTCCTGGAAAAATTGGCAGCCCAGGGCCTGTTGGGCGTTGCCATTCCGGAAGAATTCGGCGGTGCCGGCCTCGACGCCATTACCATCGCAGCTATTTACGAAGAATTAGGTAAAGGCTGCGCCGGCGTCGCTACGACGGTCGCTGCCAATGCCCTGGCTTCGTATCCGGTCATCATTGCCGGCAACGACGACCAGAAGAAACGCTATTTCGATATCATCAATGAAGACAACCTGGCCGCTTTCGCCTTGACGGAACCGGGTACCGGTTCCGATGCCGGTTCCGTTTCGACGCGTGCCATGAAGACTGAAGACGGCAAAGGCTATATCCTCAATGGTACGAAATGCTTCATCACCAACGGTGCCCTGGCCGAAGTCTTCGTCGTCTTCGCCAATACCCGCAAGAGCGGTGGCATCCGCGGTTTGACGGCCTTCATCGTCCGCAAGGGGACGCCGGGCTTCACCGTCGGTAAGGCCGAAAACAAAATGGGTATCCGCGCTTCGAATACGACGGAACTCATCTTCCAGGACTGCTTCGTCCCTGTCGAAAACCGCCTCGGCCGCGAAGGCCATGGCTTCCGCATCGCCATGGATACTCTGGATGCAGCCCGTCCCTTCGTCGGTGCCGTTTCCGTCGGCATTGCTGAAGCTGCTTTCCGCGCCTGCTGCGAATATGCCAAGGTCCGCGTACAGTTCGGCAAACCCATTGCTTCCTTTGAAATGGTCCAGGCTATGATCGCCGATATGGCTATGAAAGTCGAAGGTGCCCGCCTCCTGGTCCATCGCGCCTGCTGGATGAAAGACCAGGGCATGGACTTCAGCCGTGAAGCTGCTATCGCTAAGTGCAACGCATCCGACGTAGCCATGCAGGTCACGACCGATGCAGTCCAGGTTATGGGCGGCTATGGCTATATCAAGGAATACCCTGTCGAAAAATACATGCGTGACGCAAAAATCATGCAGATTTACGAAGGCACCAACCAAATTCAGCGGTTGGTTATTGCAAATAAGACACTTTACTGATACAATATATAACAACCCCATAGAGGGATTTATGGCAATGATAAAGAGGGGATGGAACTGACTCCGCCTACAGGGAATCGAGGCCGCAGATTGAGAGCCTCGTGCCGGATGTTCCATGCGTTCACTTTAGAGCCTCCTGCTGAACGGAGTAGGCAGGACGGGAGTTCCCGTTACAGGACAATCGAGAATCAAGTAGGGTGGTACCGCGAATGAGACTTTCGCCCCTTAGGGGGCGGGAGTCTATTTTTTTTGTACTTGCCAGTAGGAGGAAGAAAGTATGATCAGTGATAAGATCGAGGCCATTAAAGCGGCCGTCAATGAACAGCTCGCCAAGAGCGAACATCTTCAGGACGTACAGGATATCCGCGTCAAGTTCCTGGGTAAAAAAGGGGAACTGACGGCAATCATGAAGGAAATGAAGAATTTTTCCAAAGAAGAACGGCCTAAAATCGGCCAGCTCGTCAATACGGCCCGCAATGCCATCGAAGAGCAGCTCCAGGCCAAGATGGAAGAAGTCAAGGCCCAGGAATTGGCTGCCAAGATCGAATCGGAAAAAATCGACATTACCCTGCCGGGCCGCAAGCCGGTCATGGGCCACGAACATCCCCTTCATCAGACCCTGCGCCTCATGGAAGACTCCTTCCTGCGCATGGGCTTCTCCATCGTCGAAGGGACAGATATCGAATCGGACTACTATAACTTCCAGTGCCTGAACCTGCCGGAAGACCATCCGGCCCGGGACATGCAGGATTCTATGTACATTACGGATAACATCCTTCTGCGGACCCATACATCGGGCATGCAGGCCCGGACCTTACAGTCCCATAAGCCCAATGAACCGTTCAAGATTATCGCACCGGGCAAGGTATACCGCTGCGACTACGATGCGACCCATTCGCCGGTCTTCCATCAGATGGAAGGCATGATCATCGACAAGGACATTCGCTTCTCCGACCTCAAGGGCATGCTCGAAGACTTCCTGCGCGACATCTTCGGACCGCAGACGAAAGTCCGCTTCCGCGCCAGCTACTTCCCCTTTACGGAACCGAGCGCCGAAGTCGATATTTCCTGCGTCATGTGCGGCGGCAAGGGCTGCCGTGTCTGCTCCCACACGGGCTGGCTGGAAATCCTCGGCTGCGGCATGGTCAACCCCAGCGTCCTGCGCCTGAACGGCTATGATCCGGACGTCGTCACGGGCTTTGCCTTTGGTATGGGCGTCGAACGCATTGCCATGCTGAAATACGGCATCGATGATTTGCGCTTGTTCTATGAAAACGATATGCGGTTCTTGAACCAGTTCTAGGAGGGTATGAATAATGAAAAGTTCTTTAACTTGGATGCAGGATTATGTCGACGTCGACATGAACCAGGACATGCAGGCATTTGCCGATAAATTGACCATCGCCGGTATCCCTGTCGAACAGGTGGAATACTGGGGGACAGAAGTCAAGAAAGTAAAGACCGGGAAGATCCTTCAGATCGACAAACATCCCGATGCGGATAAACTCGTCGTCTGCCAGGTCGATATGGGCGACGAACAGCTACAGATCGTCACGGCTGCGACCAACGTCCGCGTCGGCCAGATCGTCCCCGTCGCCGTCCACGGCGCTCATCTGCCGGGCGGCACGAAAATCAAGCGCTCGAAACTGCGCGGCGTCTTGTCCAACGGCATGTTCTGCTCGGCCCATGAATTCGGCTTCGATGACAGCCTGCTCCTGCCGGAAGAACGGGAAGGCATCTGGATTTTGCCGCCCGATACGCCACTCGGCGTCGATGCCGCCGATTATCTTCAGGTCCGCGACGTCGTCTATGAATATGAACTGACGGCTAACCGCGCCGACTGCTTCTCTATGGTCGGCCTGTCCCGTGAATTCGCTGTCCTCAGCGGCAAAGAAGCCCGCTACCCGGATATTTCCGTCAAAGAATGTGATACGCCCATCGACGGCAAAGTCAAGGTATCCATTGACGACGACGAACTGTGCAGCCGTTATACGGCCCGCCTGCTCTTGAACGTCAAAATCGGTAAGTCGCCTATGTGGATGCAGCAGCGCCTGCGCAAATCCGGCGTCCGTCCCATCAACAACGTCGTCGATGCTACGAACTACACGATGATCGAACTGGGCATCCCACTCCACGCCTGTGACTACGATAAAGTTGCCGGCCATCATCTCATCGCCCGCCGGGCCAAAGCTGATGAAGCCATGAAGACGCTGGATGATGTAGACCGCAAATTGAATGATAACATGCTGGTCATCGCCGATGAAGAAAAAGCCTGCTGCATTGCCGGCATCATGGGCGGCATGGACTCGGAAGTCACGAATCAGACGACGACGGTCATTCTTGAATGTGCTTCCTTTAAAGGTTCCAACATCCGCCATACGGGCCGCATGCTCGGCCTGCGTTCGGAAGCTTCCGGTCGTTTTGAACGAGGTCTCGATTCAGACAGCTGCATCAACTCCATCGACCGCTGTGCTCAGCTCCTCCAGGAAATGGGCGCCTGCGACGTAGCCAAAGGTGTCGTCGATGTCTATCCGAAACCACAAGCTACGATGCGCATCGCCTTCACGGCAGCTCAGGTCAATAAATTCCTGGGCACGGAAATCCCGGAAGCCGACATGGTCCATATCCTGGAAACGCTGCAGTTCGGAATGGAAAAAGACGGCGAAACCTTGACGGCTGTCGTTCCCAGCTACCGCGGCGACTGCACGGAAATGCCGGACATCGCCGAAGAAGTGGCCCGTGTCTACGGCTATGAAAACATTCCGTCTACGCGTCCGTCTGCACCTATTTCCAAAGGCGAAGCCGGCTTCCATCACGACGTAGGCGAAAAGATTTCGTCCATCCTCAGCAGCAGCGGCCTCAACGAAACGGTCACCTTCAGCTTCATGCATCCGGACCAGCTGAAGAAGCTCCTCTTTAAGGACGGCGATCCCGTATACAATGCCGTACCTATCCTCAACCCGATTACAGAAGATTTCCCGCTCATGCGGACGACGCTGGTACCGACCTTGATGGATGTCCTGGTCCGCAACCAGGCCGTCAAGAATCCGTCTGTCGGCATCTACGAAATCGCACCGGTCTATCGGCCGAAACAGCTGCCCCTGACGGAACTGCCGGAACAGGAATTCTACGTCACCGGCCTTCTCTATGGCCAGCGCACAGCCGCTGAATGGCCGGCCAAGGCGGAAAATTATGACTTCTATGACGTCAAGGGCCTCGTCGAAGCCGTCCTCCAGGGACTGGGCATCCAGGCCGACCTGGAAGTCTCCGACTGGGCACCGCTCCATCCGGGCAAAGCCGCCCGCTACGTCAAAGACGGCAAAGTCCTCTGCGACTTCGGCGAACTCCATCCCAAGGCTGTCGACAACTACGACGTCGCCGGTCCGGTCTACATCTTTGAAATGCACATGGACGCCATCCTGCCCTTGGTCAACCTCCTGCCGGATTACCATAAAGTCGCCAAGTTCCCGGCCTCGAGCCGCGACCTGGCCTTCCTGGCACCGCTGGCTACGGCCAATGCCGATATCGTCAGCGTCATCAAGGAAGACGGCGGCGACAACCTGGAAGCCGTCCACCTCTTCGACATGTACACGGGCAAACAGGTCCCGCAGGGCTATAAGAGCCTGGCTTATTCCTTAGTCTTCCGTTCCGAAGAAGGAACCCTGACCGATGCCGACATCCAGGCCCCGGTCGACGCCATCGTCAAAGACCTGAAAGAAAAATTCGGCTGCGAATTGCGGTAAATTTCAAACCATCCGCTAATCACTAACTGCTAGCCACTTAAAGAGGCTGTCTTCATAGGCAGCCTCTTTATCCCATATTGTAAAAAAAGTAAAGTTGTGGTATGATGTAGAGCGTAATATGGTATTTTAGAGATATTCAGGGCTCTACCGGCCCATAAGGAGGACATACTTAGAATGAACGTAACAGTAAATGAAGTAGACCAGCACAAAGTAACCCTGCACATCGAAGTGCCTGCTAAAGACGCTTCCAAACAGGCTGCAGCCGCTTGCAAGAACTTGGCAAGCCGTGTCAATATCCCGGGCTTCCGCAAGGGGAAAGCACCGCGCATGGTACTGGAAAGCTTCTTGGGCAAAGATGCTGTCAAACAGGAAGTTTTTGAAGCTATTGCCAATAAAGCCTACAGCGACGCCCTCGACCAGGAAGGCATCGTTCCTGTAACTGAACCGGAATTGAACGTCATTACCGACGAAAAAGGCAAAGACGTCGTATTTGAAGCTACGGTCACCAAGAAACCGGAAGTCAAACTCGGCGAATACAAAGGCATTACCGTTGCTAAAGACAAAGTCAACGTAACTGACGAAGACGTATCTAAAGAACTGGCTAACCTCCAGAAACAGCATGCGAAACTCGTCGTAGCTCCGGAAGGCACGGAAATCGCAAAAGATGACTTCGCTGTCATCGATTTCAAAGGCACTGTCGACGGCGTCGCATTCGAAGGCGGCGAAGGCAAATCCTATCCGCTCCAGATCGGTTCCGGCAGCTTCATCCCGGGCTTTGAAGATCAGCTCATCGGCTGCAAAGCTGGCGACGAAAAAGACGTCAAAGTCACTTTCCCGGAAGATTACTTTGAAAAATCCCTGGCTGGCAAAGAAGCTGTCTTCGCCGTTAAAGTCAACGACGTAAAACGCAGCGAACTCCCGGCCATCGATGATGAATTCGCTAAAGAAGCCGGTAAATTCGACAGCGTCGACGACCTCAAAGCCGACATCCGCAAACGCCTCGAATCGAAAGCCTCCTTCCAGGCTTTGGAAAAATTCAACTCCGAAGTCTTGAAGACGGCTGTCAACAATGCCGAAGTCGATATCCCGCAGGTCATGATTGACGACAAGATCGACCAGATGATCGAAGAACTGGCCATGAAACTGGAAACACAGCGCATGAGCCTCGACGATTATCTCAAATACATGAACCAGGATATGGACAAACTCAAAGAACATTACGCTGAACCGGCTAAAGAAAACGTAAAGATGGACCTCGTTCTCGAAGCTATCGCCAAAGCTGAAAACATTGAAGTCAAAGACATCGATCTCCAGGCTGAAATCATCACGATGGCTCAGAACTTCGGCGCCGATCCGAAAGAAGTCTACAAGATTATTTTGAAAGAACATCGCGTTCCCATGCTTGTACAGTCTGTCGGCCGTAAAAAAGCAGCCAGCTTCATCCTGAAAAATGCTGTCGACCCGAACGAAGACAAAAAAGAAGAAGCTAAAGCTGAAGAAGTTAAGGCTGAAGACTAATCCCGGAAACGCATTCTCCGGAGGTGTTAGTTTTGACAAATATGTATGTACCGATCGTCGTCGAACAGACGGCGCAAGGTGAACGGAGCTATGATATTTATTCCCGCCTGTTGAAAGACCGCATCGTCTTCCTCGGCGGCCCTATCGATGATACCGTTGCCAACAGCATCATCGCCCAGCTCCTTTTCCTGGAAGCAGAAAATCCTGACAAGGATATCCATTTATATATCAACAGCCCTGGCGGCGTCGTCACGGCAGGCATGGCCATCTACGATACCATGCAGTACATCAAGCCGGATGTTTCGACGATCTGCGTCGGTTCCGCTGCCAGTATGGCGTCGGTACTCCTGACGGCCGGTGCCAAGGGCAAACGCTTCGCCCTGCCGCATTCCCAGGTCATGATCCACCAGCCTCTCGGCGGTGTTCAGGGCCAGGCCACGGAAATCGAAATCCATGCCCGCGAAATCCTGCGCATGCGTAAGGAATTGAACGGTATCTTGTCTGAACACACAGGCCAGCCCATTGACGTCATCCAGAAGGATACGGAACGGGATAATTTCATGACTGCTGAAGAAGCCAAGGAATACGGCCTCATCGATGAAATCCTGACCCGTCCGCTGCCGGATGAAACGAAATAGGACAGGAGGAAGACAAGATGAACGATAGGAATGATGAACCGCGTTGCAGTTTCTGCGGCCGGCCTCAGAGCGAAGTACAGAAGCTCATTGCCGGCCCGGGAGTCTACATCTGTGACGAATGTGTTGCCGTAGCGCAGCACATCATGGAAGAAGAAAAGGCGGAAGAAACGCCGGACTTTCAGCTGAAAGACCTGCCGACGCCGCATGAAATCAAGGCTACCCTTGATGAATATGTCATCGGCCAGGAAGCAGCCAAGAAGACCCTTTCCGTCGCAGTGTATAACCACTACAAGCGGCTCCAGACCAATTTCAGTGCCTCTGATGACGATGTAGAGCTCCAGAAATCGAATATCGTCATGGTCGGTCCGACTGGGAGCGGCAAGACCCTCCTGGCCCAGACCTTGGCCCGTCTCCTCGATGTGCCCTTTGCCATCGCCGATGCAACGAGCCTGACCGAAGCCGGCTATGTCGGCGAAGACGTCGAAAACTGCCTGCTCAAGCTCATCCAGGCTGCTGATTACGATATTGCTAAAGCCGAACGGGGTATCATCTATATCGATGAAATCGATAAGATTGCCCGCAAATCGGAAAACCCGTCCATTACCCGTGACGTTTCCGGTGAAGGCGTTCAGCAGGCCCTGTTGAAAATCCTCGAAGGAACCGTGGCCGGCGTTCCGCCTCAGGGCGGCCGCAAGCATCCTCATCAGGAAATGCTCCAGATCGACACGACGAACATCCTGTTCATCTGCGGCGGCGCTTTCGATGGCATCGACAAGACCATCCTCAACCGTACGACGGACAAGAATATGGGCTTCGGTGCGGACATCCACTCCAAGTCCGAACACTCCATGGAATCGCTCCTCAAGGAAATCATCCCGACGGACCTCCAGAAGTTCGGCCTCATCCCGGAATTGATCGGCCGCCTGCCCGTATTGGTTACCCTCAATCCTCTCGATGAAGATGCGATGGTACACATCCTGACAGAACCGAAGAACGCCCTGGTCAAACAGTATCAGAAGATGCTGTCCATGGACGACGTAGATCTTGAATTTACGCCGGAAGCTCTTCAGGCCATTGCCAAGGAAGCGCTGCGGCGCAATACCGGTGCCCGCGGGCTTCGCTCCATCATCGAACGGATCATGCTCGACGTCATGTTTGATGTACCGAGCCGCGACGACGTCACCAAGTGCATCGTCACGGAAAAATGCGTCAAAGAAGGCGCTGAGCCTGACCTCGTATTGAAAGAGGTAAAATGATATAATGTACAATAAAACTCATTTCTCAAACCGGAAATGAGTTTTATTTTTTCATAGAAGAAGGTGAAATGTATGAACGAAAACGTTGTGCTCAACGAACAAGATATCCTGGCCCTGCCTTTTGTCCCGCTCCGGGGCAT
>CABQJB010000068.1 GCA_902464195.1 uncultured Megasphaera sp. | reverse complement strand
TACTGGCAGGGATGGCCGCACTGACGGCTATGAGTGTCTTAACAGGATGTGGTACACAGTCAAAAGAAGCGGCGGCAAAGACGGATAAACCGCTTATCGTCGGGACGGAACCGTCATTCCCTCCTTTTGAAATGGCAGAAAACGATACATATACCGGCTTCGATATCGACTTGGCCAATGCGATTGGTGAAAAGCTGGGCCGCAAAGTAGAAATCAAGGCCATGGGCTTCGATGCTTTGATTCCGGCCTTGAAAAGCGGACAAATCGACATGATTGCCTCGGCCATGTCGGCGACGGAAGAACGGAAAAAACAAGTCGACTTCACGGTTCCCTACTATATTGGTGGTTCCGTCATCGTCGTACAAAAAGACAATACGACCATCCATGGCTGGGATGACATCACAGGCAAGACCGTAGCCGTCCAGGCCGGTTCTAAGCCAGCGGACTTCGCTGAAAAACAAGGAGCTGTCCTCAAACAGTTCGACGGCAATTACCAGTGCCTGCAAGAACTGCAAAATGGCGGCAGTGACGCCGTCGCAATCGACAAAGCCGTCGCCTTGTACTATGTTTCCAAAGGCGGCATGAACAATCTGAAAGTCGTCGGCGAACCGAAGAAACTGGCCGGTTCAGCTATGGCCATCGACAAAGGCCATGAAGACGAACTGAAGGCCATCAACCAGGCCCTGGCTGATTTGAAAGCTGACGGGACGTATACTAAGCTCTATCAAAAATGGTTCGGCGTCGATCCGACAGCGGAAGAATTGCAATAGAGAGACACCACGAAGGATACCCAGGAACGCTTATTCCTGGGTATCCTTCGTTTCACTATCGGAAGATAACAGTTTGTAGTCTTCTCCCTTTAAAGATTTTCTTGGTTCCTTGTTCTGTCCAGCGTGTTCCTGTAAGGCAATGAGCTGCTGGTTCAGTGATGTCAGCATTTTCAGGGTCAATTCATTAGTCTGATCAAGCATTTTTTCTTTATCTTGTACCAAGCTGTCGATGAGCTTGTCTTGACGGCAGCTCAATGTCTTCAGCTGTTCGCCCATGTGCTCCAGTTGCAAGTTCATATCATCGGCAATCCGTTTTTCGTATAATTTATGGGCAGCCGAATCTTCATCGTATTGTTCCAATAAGGCTAATAACTTAGGTAATTTTTCTGTATTATACGTGTCATTGTCTTTCTGGATTTTATCCTCCAGCTGGCTATACATGGATTCGATTTCTTGAACCGCTGCCGCAGAGCCCTGCTCGATGATGAGTAAGCGCTTCTGGGCAATATCATTCAACTGTTTCTGCATTTCGACGATAGTCTGTGCCATCAGACTCAGTCCTCGAGCCTGCGCTTCTTTCAGTGCCAGTTCCGACTGGGTCTGGCATTGAATGATTTCCAACCGTGCCTGTTTTACCAGTTCCACTTGTTCATTACTAAAATGAGCTAATTTGACTTTCGTGGCGTTGTCCATTTCCGCCATTTTTACTTTGTCCGGCTCATACGTATAGGCATGAGTGGTCCGCTCATTACTGCTGCCACCAAAAATCTTGCCAAAAATTTTCCCGATACTTCCAAAAAGTCCCAATTTATTTTCCTCCTCATAATACGGTCTTGAAAAAACGCGTTCTACCTGCTGACTGCGATATTGCCCTAATGTACAGGCATTGGCAAAATGTTCGCAGTTATTGAATAATAAGTGATACCCCGTATCGCCTAAACAGAAACGGGCATATTGAACGATTTGCGCTGGGGTATACAAATCGTTCAATTCTTCCTCCGTATATACCTTGACTTCTAATACACCCCCATCGAGAAATCGCTCTAAATCGGTCCGTATTACTTTGCAATTCGACCAATCGAGGATGCTGTCATCGTCTGTGCCGGTGAAATGGATAACCTCTTCATCGGACACATAAATTCCATGATGGGCATACAGACCATGATAGCGCTGGACCCGGATATGGTCTCCCATAACCGGGCGCCGCTGCTCCCACATTTCAAACGTATCCCGTAAAGGCGTTCCCCAGAAAATGACGTTTTGCAACACAAAACACCTCCAGTCACTATTTACCTTGTGCTGGCATCAGATTCTTACGCATCTTAAAAATCAGGTTATTATACTGGTTATCCCGTTCTTTTTGCGCCTGACTGTAAGCCTTGGCATCATTGAGGAAGGCCGCGTACCGTTTCGATTTTAAAGCCGCAAAGTCACGAAGGATGTCCGCAGAAATCGCCGACAAGTTTTTATCAGCCACAAAACGAAGGACTTCATCAATGCTGAGATTCCATAAGGGAAAGGCCCATTTAAAGATGAGGATGCGGTCTTCACTATTCTGGCAGGAGAAGATGAGGTCCGATACTTGATTCTGGAATTCCCGGGTCCGCTTATACAATTCATTTTCAGCTTCAAATTTTTCCTGTAACTCCCCGCCGGGCACGAAGGCATACTTCTGATAAATTCCCTTCCGTTCTTTCAGAAAGAAATGATCAACGGCATCTTTGTAAGATGCTAATTGGCCAAGTAATGCATCGGCCATTTCCGCCTTTACATCCTGAGCCGCACCTCTCAAAGCCCAGGCAACCAAAGGCTGGACCTTTTCTTCGATATGCAGGCGCAGGCGCTGCCAATCAGCATACCAGGTTCCCCAGATAGCTTCTTCAATATCGTTTTCCTGGCAGAGATGCTGTAACGCCTGGCGATGGGTCGACTTGAAGACGCGATAGTCTTCAGTCCAGCTTTGCCAAATGGCAATGGCTTGCTGGACCTGCTCCTTATGGGACTCAAAATATTCGATTTTCAGCAAGGCTTCTTTAATGATTTTGGCCGTATTTTCGGCGATAAACGAAAAACTCGGCCGGGCTTCCCGTTCCAGTTCGGCTAATCCCGTCAAGGAGTCTTCCTTTTCATCTACCGCATCCAGCCGCGCTTCCAAGTCATCGGCCTGGTCTTTAATCGAGAGAATCTTATCCTTGACCCGGTTCATATCCAAGGAAAACTGCTGCTGAAAGAAGCGCTGTCGCTTTTCCATCAAGTCATTTTCTGCTTCCGTTAAATTGGGGTCGGCTTCATATTTCTGAGATAAGGTCAGACTGAGTACATTGAAGTTCTGGATGGTATCTTCCTTTTCCGCTTCGTACTCATCAAGCTTTTCTAATAATTCTCCCGCCCAGCGCTGAAGGGCCTTATAATATTGGATGACCGAAGCGTCGATGGCTGCGCTGTTATAATCTTTCAATAAATCCCGGTAATCAAAGGTCGACGAAAGAGGAATGTTCTTTTGCAGGCTGTCGATTTTCCCTTGTACTTCCTGGAGTTGTGACAACACCTTGGGCTTTTCTACATATACTTTATAAAAGAGTTCAGTCACAGCCTCATCTTCAAAGATAGGCTGCAAGCCATTCTGAACGAACAAATCCAGCGTCCGCTGCAGGCGTTCTTTTTCCGTATAAACTCTATTTCCCCAAGCCACATCGTTTTTGTAACTCGTATCAGACAGGGAACGTTCGTATGGAATCAAGTACCCCCAATCATGATAATCACTCTGCGGCTTATCACTATAATCCATATTTACAGTACTTCCATCACCACAATACCAAAGATGATAGCCTAATATCTCATAATCCCTTCCTCGTTTAAAAGGAAAGGTTTTATCAGCTATCATGTATCGTAAATCATCTAACGAAGGCATTTCCCAATGCGTATAACCATCTCCGTCGAAATCGCGGATAGCCTGTTCAGCTTCTTGGCGATTATTATAAATACTATTACCAGACTTCGCATAAGGAAAATAATTGAGATTGGCCCATAAATAGCCTGTATTACAATCTAATAAGACCTTCGGTTTATTCTTGATGAAATACCAGCGCTGTTTCTTGATTGCTTCTAAAATCGTATCCCGACTGTCACTTGACAACTGATTAATTTCATCTGTAACATTTTTCAACGTTTCTTGAAGAACTGAAAAACGTTGCCTCATGTTTTTCTCTTCTGTACTTAATTTTGATTGATATATATTAAGTTGACGTACACGATTACGAATTTTTTCGTTTTCCAAGCCTTCGCTAACTGTTTCTAATTCTTTCAATTTATCCGTTAATTTTTGCTTTTCGGCAAGCAGAGCTGTTAATTCAGACATAGTATCACTCCTATATTACTATATGATAAAATTCTCTTTTGTTATCTATTCTACACAATAGGAGCGATTTCCTGCCATCATCTAGCTAAAGATTCCCTATTATGCCTATTATTTGCCCCTTCTTTACAGACTCTATATGTTCGGCTGGTATGCTGAAGAAAATAGAGTAAAGGTGGGATTTTTTATGGCAAAGACTTATGTACTCGATACGAATGTGCTCATTCAGGCGCCGTATGCCATGCAGTGTTTTGAAGACAATCACGTCGTCATTCCCCTGGTTGTCGTCGAAGAGCTGGACGGGTTGAAAAAAGCGGATGGTGAACGCGGGTTCAATGCCCGTCAAGCCATCCGTTTTTTAGAACGCCTGCGTCTCCGGGGCAATCTGCTCGACGGAGTCCCCTTGGATAACGGCGGTACGCTGCGTATCGAAATCAATTGCGTCCATGAAGCCCTTCCCGATTCCCTGCCCAATGACCAGGCCGACAACCGTATCCTCAAAGTCTGCCGTCATCTGCAGCAGTGCCAGCCCATCCTGGTCACCAAGGACCTGGTCCTGCGCCTGAAAGCGCAGGTACTGAATATCGAGGCCCAGGACTTCAGCCGCGAACAGGTCCTGCCGGAAAAAAACGCCTACACCGGCCGCCTGACCTGTTATGTGCCGGAAGCATCATTCGATGATTTCCTGAACCAGGGCGTCGCCGTCAGCCAGCTCTATCTGACTGACCGGGATGGCCGCAGTTATGCACCGGAAGTCCAGGAAAATGAATTCGTCATCTTACAGGCCGACGCGTCTCTCCGTAAAACCCATTTGGGCCGGGTCCATCAGGGACGGGTCCTGCCCCTGACCTACAGCCGCGTCACGCCTTACGGCATCAAGCCGCGCAATGCCGGTCAGTATTTCATGCAGGAAGCCCTCATGCAGCCGGCTTCGGAAGCGCCCCTGGTCATCGTCAAAGGCCAGGCCGGGACGGCAAAGACCTTCTATTCCCTGGCCGTGGGCCTGGAAAAAATCGTCAACCATCCAACCGGCGAATACCGGCGCATCCTCATCTGCCGGCCCAATGCCCAGTTCGACTCGGACATCGGCTTCCTGCCCGGCGACGAACAGGAAAAGATTTCTCCCCTCATGCGGCCTATCATCGACAACTTGGAACAGCTCATCGACAGCAACGAGGACGAACGCTACGACAACGAACGGGAACTGGCCGAAAAAATCGAGGAAATCTTCGACCGCCAGCTCATCCAGACAGAAGCCCTCAATTTCATCCGCGGCCGCTCCCTGGAAAAGACATACCTCATCATCGACGAAGCCCAGAACATGACGCCGAACCAGGTCAAAGGCATCATCACCCGGGCCGGGAAAGGCACGAAGATCATCCTCGTCGGCGACCCCAACCAAATCGACAAACCCTTCCTGGATGAACGGACTAACGGCTTGACTTATGCTGCCGGCAAAATGAAAGGCAGCCCCTTATGCTATCAGCTGACCATGATGGCCGACGAATGTGAACGGTCGCCGCTGGCCCTCGATGCGATTCAGCGCTTATAGACTCATTTCTTCAGATATTGACTGGAAATGGCGGGATTCCACGAGCAGAGTCCCGCCGTTTTTTCAAAGCGCCATTTCTGTCGGACGTCGGGATATTTGTCATGGTCCACTTCGCTGAGGAACATGTCTAGAGGCCGGATGAAGTCGCGGTATTCGCCATATAAGGTCTTATAGACGACGTAAGTCTCGCCCGTTTCGGCGTCGTCGGCTAAATCGAGGATGCGGTACATATGGTTCTTGAAATGGCGCCACGTTTCGCCGGGCCTGGGCAGGTCGCGGCCGAGGACAAAGGCCGTCAGCGCCGCAAAGGACGGCAGGAAGGGTACGGCGTCGGCCCAATCCTCGTCGACGAAGCCTTCGTCGCTCATCTGCTGGAGCAAGGCCTTCATGGGCTGGTAATAGCCGTCGAAGTCGAGGAAGGCAAAGCGCCCTTCCATCTGATGCAGTTTCACCTGGCTCATGACCTGGCTGATTTCTTCCAGCGTTCCGATACCGCCGGGAAAGGCCAGGAAGATATCGCCTAAATCCATCATCTGCTGCTTGCGCGACATCATATCCGGCGTCACGATCAGTTTCGTCAAGCCTTCATGCTGTAATTCCTCATCCATGAAGAACTGCGGTTCCACGCCGATGACTTGGCCCCCGGCCTGCAAAGCGCCGTCAGCCAGTTTCCCCATGAGCCCGGTCCGGCTGCCGCCGTAAACGAGGGTGTGCCCGTGGCGGGCAATCCAGGCTCCTAACGCATAAGCATAATCAGCATAACAAGACCGGTTCCCGCAGCGGGAGCCAAGATAAACGGTAATATTCATAAGTTATGTCCTTTCTTTCCCCTAATATATGGTATAATATGTGTTATTATATCATATATTTAGGGGGATTTTTCGTTATGATTTTCGTTGCCATGATTTTGTTAGGCTCTGTCATCGGCTTTGTCGGGGCGGGTGGCGCCGGCGTCACGATTACGCTGTTGACTGTCGGTTTCGGTGTTCCCGTCCATACAGCCCTAGCCGTTGCCCTGGCGGCCATGACTTTTACCATGATTTCTGGGACGGTCAGTCATTACCGGGAACATGAAGTCGATGTGAAGCCTGGGGCCATCATCGGCGGCAGCGGTATGATCGGCTCGATTGCCGGCGCCAATGTGTCCAACATCATGCCGTCGGAACTGCTGGCGACGATGACGTCGCTCATGCTCATCGCTTCCGGCCTGATTCTCTATGTCCGCCTCTACCAAGACGCCTGGCTGACCCGGCACTTTCCCGTGCGGACGACAGCCCTGACGGGCCGGAAGCTCTATATCTACGGCATCATTACGGGCCTCATCGTCGGCTTCCTGTCCGGCGCCTTCGGCATCGGGGCCGCGGCCTTCATCCAGCTGGCCCTGATGGTCGTTTTCGGTATTTCCCTGCTCCACGCTATCGGGACCTGCATGATGATCGTCCTGCCCATTTCGGCTGCCGGCGGCTTGAGCTACTTGTTCAACGGCCGCCTGGACCTGTGGATTTTCGTCCAGACCCTGCTGGGCCTAAGCATCGGCGCCTATATAGGTGCAAAGTTCACGCACTTAGCCCCTAAGCCCCTGCTCAAGGCGGCTATCGTCGCCATGCCGACCCTGGGCGGCATCATCATGGTCCTCTTCGGCCGCTAAACCTGCTGATGGCGGTGCCAGCAGTAGCAGATCAGGACCGTCAGGATGACCCAGAACATCAGCCGCCCACTGTGCTGGCTGAGGTGGATGAGGTCATGGCCTAAAAGAACTTCGATGACGACCCGCGGGACCTTGCCGACAGCCGTCGCCAGGAAATGGTCTTTCTGGCTGAGGTGGCTGACGGCGGCGATGGCCGTAAAGGGGACGTTGGGGATATACGGAATGGACCGGGCGATGGCCAGCGTCGGGAAGCGGCTGTACTTGTCGAGCTGATTCCGCAAGTGATGACGGGAAATGACATGGATGGCCTGGCGGCGCAGAACGGTCCGCAAGATGATAAAACTCAGTTCCGTCCCCAAGACTTCGCCGACCCAAGAAATAATAAGGCCCGGCACGAGGCCGAAGATGGCTCCGTTGACGGTCAGAAAGGGAATCGACGGCAGGCCGGTCATGTCGGTCACGGTAATCATGAAGATACTGATGAGGGCCGCATAGATGCCGAAGGAAGAAATATAATCGATGAGGCCGTCGACATCACCGGCCAGACTCAAGCGGAACAGTTCCTGATAGAAGTCGGGGATGACCCACTGGACGCTCCAAAAAGCCAGGAATAAGCCCAGGCAGACGGCGCCTTTCATCACTTTGTCCCATAAAGGACCATTGCGAATAGCCATAGATATCCCCTTCTCTCACCCTTGATAATTCTATTGTATACCTAAAAAGGGCAGATTCACAAGTGTTTTTTGTAAACTGCCCAAAGGAGGTTTAAATATGACAAAAATACCGGATGCGCCGAATTTTTTTATCGGCCGCAGTGAAGTCATTGCCCAGAATGATAAATTATCCAGCAAGGCCCGGCAGAGCCTGTATACGGCCCGGGCTGCCAATACGGTCGATGCCTACCGGTCAGACTGGAATGACTTCTGCGACTGGTGCAGCTATCACCAGCTGTCGTCGTTCCCGGCCGAACCAGAGACCATCGTCAATTACATCAACGACCTGGCTGACAACGCCAAGGCCAATACCATCGCCCGGCGCATCAGTGCCCTGACCGAGAATTTCGACGCCGCCGGTCTCAAAGAGAATCCCTGCCGCTACCCCATCGTCAAGAACGCCCTGCGGGGCATCAAGCGCATGAAAGGGACCATCCAGCACGGCAAGGCGCCGATCCTTTTCGACGATATCAAGGAAATGCTGACCTATCTCGAAGGCGACGAAATCCAGCAGGTCCGCGACAAGGCCATCCTGCTGGTCGGCTTCTACGGAGCCCTGCGCCGGTCGGAACTGGCCGGCATCGACGTGGAAGACCTGAAATTCACCCGCCTGGGCCTGCTCATTACCCTGCGCAAATCGAAGACGGACCAGTTTGACCAGGGCCAGATGATCGCCATCCCCATGGTCAAAGACAAGGACCTCTGTGCCGTCACGGCTTTGCAGAAATGGCTCGATGTCAGCGGCATCACGACAGGGCCGGTCTTTCGGGGATTGACGAAAGGGCATCATGTCCGTAAAACTCGGATTTCCGATAAATCTATCGCTCTCATCGTCAAGCACTATGCCGGGCTCATGGGCATGAACCCCGACGACTACGGCGCCCACAGCCTGCGCCACGGCTTTGCCACGTCGGCGGCCCAGCATCACGTCGAAGAACGGCAGATCATGCGCCAGACCCGGCATAAGTCCCAGGCCATCGTGCGCCGTTACATCGACGAAGCAGACCGCCTCATCGACAGCCCGATCTTAAAGATCACCGAAGATTCGCACTAATCCACCAGCTACCGGGCCAGCGCCGTCCGCACCTGTTCGGCCCGGCCCGGTGCGACCGGCAGGCGCAGGACCTGACCCGGACGGATGTCACTGGTGCCGGTCAGGCCATTTTCTTTTAAAATCGAATCCATGACCTGGCGCACGTCCGTATCATCACCGGCTGCGACAGAGGCCAGCTGCCAGACGGTCTGCCCCGGTTCGACGGCGACGGAAACGAATTCCTGTGAAGGCTGGTAACTCCAGCCGATTTGGGTACACATAAAGAGGGCCAATACGGCCAAGACAACATATTTCATGGCAATCACTCCTGACTTTCGAAACGAACGTTCTTAGAACGAATTTTCTTAGAACAACAGTTCGTCGATGGTTTTATTATATCGTCGAACGGTTGTTCTTGTCAAGATATTTTGAACAAACGTTTGATTTTTTTTATAAATT